>JAKQGD010000662.1 GCA_029573365.1 Bacteroidota bacterium
AATGGTTGGGATGACTGCTAGCAGGAATAAGAAGAGCCAACCCCGCCACTGGTTCCCTAACATGAATAATTCGGGCAGAGGGACTTCTTTCAGAATAAGAGCAGGAACCACCTGGTACAGCAAAAGGAAAATGGCAGCAATAAAAAATGAGTACATCAAACCTGCCCAGGGGTTGATCTTCCGCGGCGTCAAGGATTTCCCCAGCAGGCTGTATACCGCAAAACCAATGCCAGAAATCAAACCAGTGATGATCCCGAGGATATTGACCTGCCAGGTGCTGGGCAGGTGTGCCGCAGCCACAAAAGCACATCCTGTTATGCTCAATAAGATAGCAAAAATTTTTATAACTGTCACCCGTTCATGTAAAAACCACCATCCTAAAAGCGCTGTGAAAGCTGAGGATGTATAAACCAGCACGGTTGAGACCGCCGCACCGTTAAAAGTGACAGAGTAAGTCCAAAGTGTGTTGAATAAGGATAGAACAAAGCCGTATAAGATTAAAAAGGAAGTATGTTTTTTATCTATAAGCAGAATTTGACCAGTATTGGTGATCTTAATTACGATGAACAAAACAACGCCTACAATAAAATCTCGCCAAAATGCCAAAACCAGGGCAGGCATGGCATAGGTAGTGGTCAGGTAACGAATGAAAACAGCGGTTGAGGACCATATCAAGGCACCGACGATCCCTATAAAATACCCCCGGTTGAGTGTTTTGTTCTCCTTATCTGTCGTCGTCGATTTCTTCATTCAGTTTTTAAACAAATAACACAGCAATATCTATACAATCAAGCAATTTGACCAATAGAATAACTTAGCGCACAGTGAAGAATAATACATCAAAGCGATGGCTAAGGGCTTAAAGCTCTGCCTCCCTACCCCACCTACTGTAAAGTCCCCCAATCCGTGACAAAGTCGGAATAGCGGTCAAAGGTGAACGGTAACATGGTTTTATCTGCACTGGTAAGATCATAAATGTACAGTTGCTTCGTATCATCGCTGTTTTTCTGACTAAAAATTAGTTGGTTGCCATCTGGAGACCATTCCACGAACTCCGCAAATCCAGATTCCACCACAGTCTGCTGGCTGCCATCTGATTTGATGATAATGGCGCGGGTGTCGATCTCTGTAAATGAATCATCAGCAAAGCTGATAGCGGTGAAGGCAATCCATTCTCCATCAGGGGACCATTGCATGCCAATAGGTGCAACACTTGGCTCAAAGAATATCTCAAGCGTGTCAGAAAAGTCGATATTAGCAGTATATAGAGGGCTCTC
>JAKQGD010000079.1 GCA_029573365.1 Bacteroidota bacterium
TTTCTTTTCCGGAAAATCCACAAAAGTGTTTTCCATGCCCAGAGGCTCAAAAATGTTTTCACTGAGGTTGTCCTGCAGACTCTTTCCTGTTACTTTTGCCAGAATGACTTCCAGTAATGCATAATTGGTATGACTGTATTCAAATCCTTGCTTTTTGGGGATGTAGTCCCTGTAAAACTTTAACAGGTCCTCAGTGCTGTAATGTGCATAGGGATTCTGAAATTCTTTTTCTTTCTTCCCAAAAAACAATGGTCTTTTAGGCAATCCCGATTGATGTGTAAGCAGGTGGAAAATGGTCAGCGTGTCCAACCTGGGATTTTGATATTCTGTCGGCAGATAATTGTTTACGGCATCTTTGTAGGAAATCAGCTGACGAGCCTCCAGCATACTGATAACAGAAGCTGTAAAAAGCTTGGTCAGGCTTCCGGTTTCAAAAATATCACTCCTGCGAAAAGTCTCTTTTTTGCCTTTTACCCTGCTGCCAAAAGAAAGATAATAGGTAGAATCGTTGTCAACCACGGCAACAATAAAACCCGGAGTTTTTTTATAGTCAATGTCAGTGTCATACCTGATGAGTTTGTCGACTTCGGCTCTGAGCTCTGAGGTTTGGGTACGCCCCTCCCGCATTAATAAGGCGACAAAAGTCAGGCAAATCACAAAGGTTTTTCCGCTCATGCTGCAAAGATAAGTCACATTAGGTTCATATAACGGATGACAAAGCCATCATCATATATTTTAGATTCGGTTTAACCGAAAATGTCACTTTGCCAGTACTCAAAATTTCATATTTTATCAATATCCTGAGATTACCGGATATAAACTGTTATGGTTTATCTTTAGAGAGCCCGGAAATAAATTTTCTGTCAGTCAGACTTTCGAGGAAGGCCTTAAGGTCCTTTTTTTCACTTGCTGTAAAATGGATCGGCTCTTTCATCAGAGTATCTATGTTGATAGGGTGGGCCACCACCGTTGTCGGATCGGAATAATATTCTATCACTTCATCGAGTGTTTTAAAACTTCCATCATGCATATAGGGTGCCGTAACAGCTACATTTCTAAGTCCCGGTACTTTAAATTTACCCTTGTCCGACTCTGCTTTCGTGATTTTGTAGCGGCCTTTGTCCGTGTATTTTATTTCGTCATAGAGGCCTATGTTTCTAAATTCATCACCTGTAAAATCCGGGCTAAAGTGGCAGTCAAAGCACTTGGCACGGTCACTCATGAATAACTTTCTTCCTCTGATGGCTGCTTCAGTCATGTTATTGGGGCGATCCTGCATCCAGGCATCAAACTCGGTGTCTGCCGTCTCAAGTGTTTCTTCGTATGACGCTATGGCATCAGCGACAAGGACACCATCAGGCCATTTGCCATAAATGTCCATAAACCAGGCGGCATATTTGGGGTGCACCTGTAATCTGGATACCACCATGTCATAATCTGCTGCCATTTCCAGAGGGTCAGTAATAGGAAAATGGACCTGATCAATCAGCGAAACCGCCCTTCCGTCATAAAAGAACTCTGACCTGGAAGCCATATTCATCACAGAAGGTGCATTTCTGCGGCCTTTTCTGCCACCTATGCCGGGACTGATGGCAAAAGTATCAGCAAATGCAAACTCAGGTTTATGGCACGTGGCACAGCTGATGGTGCTGTCTGCTGACAGGATAGGGTCAAAGAACAGTCTTTCGCCCAATTCCTGCTTTGTCCTGGGGTCACCGACAGGACCGGCAGAAACCAGCACTATACCGACACCCAATAAAACCAGAAACTTTTTCACATGATAAATTTCGAAATCCATGACAAAGTTAAAAGTGTTGGGTAGCTGCCTGTGTAACTTGAGATACCTTTAACAAAGAATTAAAAACCCGCACGGAAATTCCTGTGTTTGATTTACCTTGAAAACGTGTGTCGGCTTATTTAAAATCCATGATGGACCAATATTTTTGCTGATACATTATTAATTTTTCTAATTTTGCTTCACTTTTTAACTTTTGTAAGTCATGTCAGAAAACAGTGTGGAAAGAGTCAGGTGTCTTATTATAGGCTCGGGTCCTGCGGGATATACAGCCGCTATTTATGCCTCAAGGGCAAATCTCAATCCGGTTTTGTATACAGGCAGGGAGCCCGGAGGACAATTGACCATCACCAATGAGGTCGAAAACTATCCAGGGTACCCCGAAGGTATTATGGGGCCGGAGATGATGGAGGATTTTAAAAAACAAGCCGAGAGGTTTGGCACCGAAGTAAGGTACGAACTGATCGAAAAAGTAGACTTTAGCGGTCCGGTGCACAAGGTATGGTCAGAAACAGGCCATGTGGTAGAAGCTGATGCTGTCATCATAGCTACAGGTGCTTCTGCAAGGTGGCTAGGTCTTGAGTCAGAACAGAGGCTGATGAGCCACGGAGTTTCGGCCTGTGCAGTATGTGACGGATTTTTCTTCAGGGGTCAGGAGGTAGCCGTCGTCGGAGCCGGAGATACTGCTGCTGAGGAAGCTACTTATCTGGCTAAGCTTTGTAAGAAGGTGCACCTTTTGGTACGCAGGGACGAGATGAGGGCTTCTAAGATCATGCAGGAACGTGTGATGAAAACAGAAAATATAGAAGTATACTGGAATACAGTCACAGAGGAGATTCTGGGTACTGATAATGTGCAGGGAGTCAGGATTGCAGATGTAAAGACCGGCGAAAAAAAAGAACTGCCCGTGACAGGTTTTTTTGTAGCCATCGGGCATAAGCCCAATACAGATATTTTCGAAGGTTGGATCCACATGGATGACAACAAATATCTCAAAACAGTCCCCGGCAGGTCTCTGACCAATATAGAAGGCGTCTTTGCCAGTGGCGATGCCCAGGATCACATATACCGTCAGGCCGTTACAGCTGCAGGCAGTGGATGTATGGCAGCCCTGGATGCCGAAAGATACCTCTCAGAAAAGGGAATCATCTAATCAATCAATCATTACAACAACTCAAAACAAAACACGACATGTCAGCAAACAGATTCAGGCCGGGAGTCATTTTTGGCGATGAGGTCACCGAACTTTTAAATTATGCCAATGAGCATGACTTTGCAATACCGGCGGTTAACGTCATCGGTACCAACAGTGTCAATGCAGCCCTCGAGACAGCAAAAGCGGTAAATTCTCCCATCATCATACAATTTAGCAACGATGGAGCTGCATTTTTTGCAGGGAAGGGACTGAGCAACGAAGGTCAGCAGGCTTCGATACTGGGTGGTATTTCCGGAGCCATGCACGTGCACAATGTAGCCCAGGCATATGGTGTTACGGTCATCCTTCATACCGACCACTGTGCCAAAGATTTGTTGCCATGGGTAGATGGTCTGCTTGATGCCAGTGAAAAGCATTACGAAAGATATGGCCACCCGCTCTACAGCAGCCATATGCTCGACTTGTCAGAAGAGCCTCTCCATGAAAACATAGAAACCTGCCGCCACTATCTCAGCAGGATGCACGATATGGGCATGACACTTGAGATCGAACTGGGAGTCACCGGCGGCGAAGAAGATGGTGTGGATAATACCGATGTGGACAGTGCCAGACTTTATACACAACCGGAAGAAGTCTGTTATGCCTGGGAAGAACTTTCTAAAATTAGCGACAAATTTACCGTGGCGGCTGCTTTTGGCAATGTACATGGAGTATACAAACCGGGCAACGTAACCCTAAAACCAGTAATCCTAAAAAATTCGCAGGATTATATCATGAAGAAACATGCCACGGGAATCAATCCTGTAAATTTTGTATTTCATGGAGGATCAGGCAGTTCCAGAGAGGAAATCAGGGAAGCCATCCGCTATGGTGCCGTAAAAATGAACATCGATACCGACATGCAGTGGGCCTTCTGGGAGGGGGTTAAAAATTATTATGAGTCAAAAAAGGATTTTCTCCAGGGACAAATCGGCAATCCGGAAGGGGCCGATAAGCCTAACAAGAAATTTTATGACCCAAGAGTGTGGCTCCGTAGTGGTGAAACTTCCTTTGTGGCAAGGATGAAAACGGCCTTTGAGGACCTCGATTGCCTCAACAGGAATGCATGATGCCAATTAAAGTTGATTTTTAATATTAATTTAAGAATTTTTATCGTTATACCTACGTTTTAGGTTATAGTTAGATTCAAAATCAAAACCTGGTCAGATGTACAACACGATTGCTTTGGAAAGGAAAAACAGAAATACAGGTAGGACGATATCTTTTATCCTGCACGTGCTGATTCTATTGATTGCCTTTTATTACTATCTGCCTCCTGTCGATCCCTTGGTCAACGAGGAGAAACCTCCGTTTGCGGTCAAGGTCGATTTTACTTTTGAGGAGAGCTCACTAAGCAAGCTTGCCCACTCTGATGAAGGTGCCCAGAGGCCAAAATCAGAAAGTGCCCCTGCCCAGGAACAGCCCAAAGAGGAGGAAACAAAACCCGAAGAAGTGACCAAGCCCGAACAGATAGAGACGACAAAGCCCGCCGAAATAGAAGTGACCAAGCCGGTCATCAAGATGCCGACACCTGTAGTAACACCCAAGGACGATGAGGTGATTACCACTACCAAACCTGCCGAGGAGGCCCCGGTAAAGGTTTCTGAACCCACAACTCCGACCAGGACAGTGCCGTCCAGCACAGTACCTGCCAAGTCCCCATCAGGGGGAAGCGGCTCTACCACCGGCACATCTACTACACGCCCTTCTACTGTGGACGGTAAGGAAGGCGGCACAGGAAAAGGCGAAACAGGTACAGGCCCAGGCAAAAGCTCGGGTACAGACCTGGATGCCGGAGCAGGAAATTCCAGCGATGGCACCGGCGAATACGATGGGTCGGGAGATGGAGTTTTTGGTAGGAAAATCATATACAG
>JAKQGD010000097.1 GCA_029573365.1 Bacteroidota bacterium
GCGGAAGCTGGCATCAGGGTCATCATCTGCATCACAGAGGGCATACCTGTGCAGGACATGGTCATCGCCAAGGCATATATAGAAAAATACAATTGTACCTTGATTGGACCCAATTGTCCCGGAGTCATCACTCCCGATGAGGCTAAGGTAGGCATCATGCCGGGTTTTGTATTTAAGAAGGGAAGGATAGGTGTGGTATCAAAAAGTGGTACCCTCACATACGAGGCAGCTGACCAGATCGTAAAAGCCGGTCTAGGCATCTCTACTGCCATCGGTATCGGCGGCGATCCCATCATCGGCACACCAACCAAAGACGCTGTCAAACTCCTGATGGACGACCCCGATACAGATGGTATCGTTATGATAGGTGAGATAGGCGGCAACTATGAAGCCGACGCAGCCCGATATATCAAAAGTATAGGCAATAAAAAACCGGTGGTCGGTTTTATCGCAGGACAAACCGCCCCCAAGGGCAGAACCATGGGTCACGCCGGAGCTATTGTAGGAGGACACGACGATACTGCCGAAGCAAAAATGAAAATCATGGCCGAATGTGGCATCAACGTAGTGAAGTCTCCTGCAGAGATAGGCATTACCATGGCAAAAATTCTGAAGAAGTAAGCCTCATCGGTTTTCAAACACAGAGCGAAAAATGGAAATACCAGTACTGGATAAACACCTCCTTGATGATTTTATTGTCAAAGGACTCTATGAAGACATACACGAGGGTGACCACACCTCCCTGGCATGTATACCGGCAGATGACAGAGGCACAGCCAAACTGCTCGTCAAAGGCGAAGGCGTCATAGCAGGAATAGAAGTGGCAAAAGCTATTTTTAAACATGTAGATCCGGCATCAACCATAGATGTAAGAATCCATGACGGAGCTGACGTTAAATACGGAGACATAGCTTTTTTTGTCGAATGCAACTCACAGGCTCTGCTGAAAGCCGAAAGACTCGTACTCAATACCATGCAAAGACTTAGCGGTATAGCTACACTGAGCAGCAGGTTTGCCTTTGAGGTCGAAGGTCTGCCTGTTAAAATACTGGATACCAGAAAAACCACTCCTTTGCTGCGATTTCTCGAAAAATGGGCCGTCAAAGTAGGAGGATGTGACAATTATCGTGTAGGACTCTATGACTGGATTATGATTAAAGACAATCATACCGACGCATGTGGGTCTATAAGTTTGGCCATAGACAAGGTAAATGAGTACCTAAGGTCTCACAAGCTGGACCTGGGCATAACGGTGGAGGTGAGAAATCTTGTAGAACTCCAGGAAGTGCTCGATAAAGGTGGAATCACCAGAATTATGTTTGACAATTTTGAATTACCGATACTGGCAGAGGCGGTTGCCCATGTCAATAAAAGATTTGAAACAGAGGCATCGGGTGGTGTCACGTTGCACACGGTCAGGAAAATTGCCCTCACAGGTGTGGATTACATTTCTGTTGGAGCATTGACTCACTCAGCCGGAACCCTGGATCTCAGCCTCAAGGTCATCAAAGACTAAGGCTCCTATGAGCAGGCTACAGCAAATACTCCATTATTTTCCGGAGGTTTCTCTTCCTGTCTTGCTTTCTGACGACCATATCAGGGAGTACGAAGACAACTCCGACCCGTTTCCGCAGGCATTTATTGAAGAGGTTCTCATGCAATGGGAAAAGGATGCCGACGATTACACAGAGTTTATCCCGTGCTTCAGACTGCCAAAATCCGAAAAGTTTGATGCGGTGGTTTACTGGAAAGGCGGCTTGCTTAGATATGACTTCATGCTTGTCACTCTCGATAAGCAGGGCATGGTAATAAGTAAAAAATCAATAGCAGGCACCCTGGTTCAGGGGGATGTTATAAGCCGCATGGTTGCTTCTGTGGAGACCGACCTTACGGTCAATATCATCGCCGGGCAGACCAATGCGTCAGATGACGATTACGACGGTACCAGGTCAAAGGTTTATACCATGGAAATCCTCGAAGGTGGGGAGATCATTTTTGCCGGTGAAGAAATGTAAAACCATTGCCAGTGTCTCCTGATAATAGAAATGTTGCCTGAATAATTACTGTCTGGCATGCCGGGAAAACCACAAATGCTATAAATCTATAATTCGATAAATCCGCATTTTTTTCATTACCTTTGTGTTAAAGCCCGGCACACTTCTCTGTGGGCTTGATAACATAAAAAGGGAATATAGTCATGATACATAATTTATCCTCCCACAATTCGATTGTCAACCATTATGTGGCCCAGATGAGGGATGTCAGTGTTCAAAACAACAGGATTTTATTCAGAAACAACATGGAGCGGCTGGGCAATATTTTTGCCTACGAGATAAGCAAACAATTCCACTACGAAAAAGCCGAAGTAGAGACCCCTCTTGGGGTGGCTAAAACTTTTCTGTCCAGCGACCGGGTGGTGCTTTGCACCATACTCAGGGCCGGATTACCCCTCCACAATGGGTTACTCCATTTTATCGACTGGGCTGATAACGGTTTTATTGCTGCTTATCGCAAAAACCATAAAGACGGCACCTTCGAGATAAACCTCGAATACATCACCTGTCCTGATCTCAACAATGCCATCCTCATCATCACTGATCCTATGCTGGCCACAGGTGCTTCTATACAGAGAACCATCGAGTCGCTGCAGGATTACGGTATGTTTGCCCAGTTGCATATAGTTTCTATTATAGCTTCTACGCATGGTGTCGATCATGTGAGGAGGCTTTTTCCACAGGCACACTTGTGGGTGGCAGCCATTGACGACGAACTGACAGCAAAATCATATATCGTGCCAGGACTCGGTGACGCCGGTGACCTTGCTTTTGGCAAAAAAATGCAGGAATAACTCATGGGCCTGCGACTCAAGTGGAACTCTCCCGTCATTCTGACATTTGCTCTCATTTGCACAGGTGTTTATGTCGCCGACCGGATAATGCTGGGACAGCTTATGCCTCTTTTTACTGTTTACCCTTCGGTCAACTGGTCAAATCCGCTTTCGGCGATAAGCCTCGTGAGTCATATAGCGGGACATGCCAGCCTGGAGCATTTGCTGGGCAACCTCACCTTTATCCTGCTTCTCGGACCCATCATAGAGGAGAAATACGGCTCCAGCCGTACAATGATTATGATTCTTGTCACGGGATTTATTACCGGTATAGTCAATATCCTCTTTTTTAATACCGGCCTGCTGGGAGCCAGCGGCATAGTGTTTATGCTCATCCTGCTTGTATCCTTTACCAATGTATCAGCCGGTCAGATACCTGTGACATTTATCCTGGTAGCATTGCTCTTTATTGGCAAAGAGTTGGTTAGCAGTCTTGGCTCCAATCAGATCGCCGAGTCAGCACACATCATCGGAGGTATTTGTGGCAGCATTTTTGGGTTCCGCTCTTCAAGGTAACACAAGGTTTATTCCCCACTGCCAAAAAAGGCACATACTTCCAGCATCTCTTCAAGAAACTGAGGTGCAGTTGCCAGTATTTCTCCTTTATAAAGCCACTTGTTATTACCACAATAATCGGAGACAAGGCCTCCTGCTTCGCTTACTATCAGGGCTCCTGCAGCTATGTCCCACGGGTTGAGCGTGTGTTCGTAAAAAGCCCCAAAACGACCGCATGCTACATAACAAAGGTCAAGGGCTGCAGATCCGAACCTTCTGATTCCGCGGGTAGACATAAGTACCTGCCTGAGTGCGTTAAAATGACCATCTTCAAGCCTGTCTACGCTATAAGGAAAGCCAGTGCCCACAAGGACATCTCTGAACTCCTTCCTGTCCGTTACATGTATGGGACTTTGGTTAAGGAAGGCTCCACCGCCTGCCGTAGCTAAAAACACTTCATCATGCATGACTTCGCTGACGATTCCGGCTATGATGCGGTCATTTTCTGCAAGAGCCACACTCACCGAAAAACAGGGTACGTTGTGCAGGAAATTGGTAGTGCCATCAAGCGGATCTATGATCCACATCAATGGTTTTTTTGACTGTATGACCGTTTCCTCCTCTGACAAGATACCTGCCTCCGGCAGGATAGTGCTAAGTCCTTTGACCAGGATTTCTTCTGCCTGCCGATCCACATAAGATACCAGTGAATTCAATCCTTTTTCACTGACCTGATCGCTGCTGACATTGTTTATATTGGCCCGTATAAATCCAGAGGCATCCCTTACAATGCCGAGGGCATCATTCAGAACTGATTGCAAATCCATAAAAAAATTATATCCTGTAAAAAATTCTGACAGGCCTTTTAGCCCATTTCTGATACCACCTCCCTAACCTCGGGAACCATCCTTTTTAACATGCCTTCAATGCCTGCTTTCAGGGTGATGGTCGACGACGGGCACCCACTGCAGGATCCTTGAAGGATGACGGTAACAACGCCATCAAAATATGATTTGAACTCTATGTTGCCTCCGTCCATTTCCACTGCCGGTTTTACATACTGGTCTATAAGGTCCTTTATCTTTTTTACGGTTTCTCCATCCTGGCCCTGATACATGGATTCTTCCTTTTGTGCAGCTATTTCGGCCATAGCCGCCTCAAAACCTTCTTTGATGACGGGCTTTTCGTCGGTAACCCATGCCTTGATAAACTCCTTAATTTGTAGCATGATGTCCTCCCAGGCATAATTAAACTCCTTGGTCACAGTCACAAAATTGTTGCATATATACACGCCTTTTACATACGGCAGGGCAAACAATGCATCAGCCAGCTCTGACCATTCTGCCGCTGTAGGTTGATCTTTAAAATCTGCGGTGCCCCTGTAAAGCATTTTATTGGTGACAAACTTAAGCGTCTCCGGGTTTGGAGTTTGCTCTGTATACAGCATTACCGGGCTTTTGACAGTTTCCATTTATCTTGAACTTTAAGTGGGTAAACATCAGGATTCGTCCATTGGTTCATTTTTGATGTCCCGGAAGATGAGGTGTCTTTTTTCACAATTAAAAAGCAAAACATACTTTAATTTGCTGTGATACAGCTTGTCATACTATCTTTGTCCTTAGCGATACAAATAGTTTATGATAGATTTTAAGGAGTTTGGCCCGGTCAGTCATGAAAAATGGCTCGATAAAATAGATGAGGACTTAAAAGGAGCGAAGGTACACGGCGACTTTAAGTATGAAATCGATCCGGATTGGGTCATAAGTCCTTTTGTTTCTGAAACCGCACCGGGTGATTTTACCATTCAAGGACCCAAAACGATGGCTGGTTTTAAAATCCGGGACAAGTCTGAGGCTAATGCCAATATTAAGGCACTTCAAGGCCTCATTAACGGAGCACAGGGACTTGTTTTTGAGGTTGGCCCAATGGCAGATTTCTCTTTATTATTTGCCGGTATCCACCTAGAGATGGTCTCTGTGATACTCAGGACCGATAACGAACCTACAGATATCATCCCTAATCTGAAAAATTACTTACAAACTTATGCTGCTGCCGGTAGTCATGTAATCGTAGCAACGCCGGAAAACAGCATCACTCTGGATTACCACCAAAGCTTCAGGAACAGGCTTGCCATAACAAAAGAATATCTGGAACATAGTCGTCAGTCCGGATTATCACCTTTGGTCTTTGTAGGTCTGAAAACCAATTTTCTGGCTCAGGTGGCAGAACTCCGGGCCATAAGGATGATCTGGGCAAAGGCAGGAGGACGTGATAATGACTTGACCATCGTCTCAGAGTCCGACCCTGCAGTAGCGGTAAGCCGGGATGTGCATCCGCTGATTGTTTCGACTTATCTTTTGATGTCAGCAGTAACAGGCATGAGCAACATGGCTGTATCCATACCTTGGGATGACAATCCCGAATCAGCCCGCACGGGCCTCAATATTATGCATGTCCTGGAGCACGAGAGTCATCTGTCAAGGGTGGTTGACCCCGTAGCCGGAAGCTTTTTAATCAGCAGGATTTCCCGTGAAATGGCCGGTATATAATATCCTGGTCTATGCTGGTCGTTAATTTGTAACCATTGGTCCGAAAGGAAGTTATATTTTTGTTAAAATGCTGCAAAAAATGATAGCTTTGGAGTGAAATTGAGTTTAAAACAAGAATTGCAGGCAAATCACGGCCTTTGATTATACAGTAAACATTAATGAAATCAGATAAAATAAGAAAAATGGTTTTGAGAAGTTCGGTAGTGATTGCAGCCTTACTAGGCTTTTATTTTTTCAGACCTGCTCCGGGGCAAGTGGCAGTCAATGATAAAGAAGCACTTATACTGCAGGGATTGATGCAGACCATCGAGTATGTGCATTTTTCTCCTAAAAATATAGATGATACATTCAGCAAGACTGTTTATAAAACATACCTGGAACGGATAGACAACCAGAAGAGATTTCTTACCCAGTCCGATATAAATCAGCTGAAGAAATACGAGCTGACAATAGATGACCAGGTGCATTCCCGCACGTTTGAGTTTTTTAACACATCGCTGCCTCTTCTGGATAACGGTATAAAAAAGGCTGACGGATTTTTCAGAGAGATCATTGATGGCCCTATGAAGTTTGACAAAAATGCCATAATCGAAACCGACAACGACAAAAGAGAGTTTGCCGCTGACGACAAGCAGCTAAAGGAAATGTGGCGTGATATGATACAGTTTGAAGTCATGAGCAAGTGGGTGCAAAGCATGGAGGACCAGAAAGAAAAGGAATCCAAGGAAGGCCTCAAGTCAGACGAAGAACTTAAAGCGGAAGCTGTCAAGGATGTAAAAAAACGGTTCAGCGACTGGTTTGACAGACTTGCAAAACTGAGAAGGTCTGATCGCATGGAAGTATATCTGGGAAGTATAGCCAACTACTTCGACCCGCATACTGATTACTACAGCCCTAAGGAAAAGGAAGACTTTGACATCAATATGGGCAACAAACTTGAAGGCATCGGTGCCCGCTTGCAGACCGAAGGCGACTACACAAAGATATACAGCATCGTCGTGGGTGGTCCGGCCTGGAAAACCAAAAAGCTGGAAGAAAATGACGTCATCCTCAAGGTAGTACAGGAAGGCAAGGAAGCGGTGGACATCGCCGGTATGAGGGTGGATGACGTGGTACAGCTAATACGTGGAAAAAAGGGAACTGTTGTCAAACTTACCGTCAGGAAAAAGGACAACTCCGTGACAGAAATATCGATTGAGAGAGATGAAGTACAACTCGAAGATTCCAAGGCAAAGTCTGTCATCCTCAGTATGCCCGGCAAGATCGAAAATGTGGGCTATATAAACCTGCCCAAGTTTTATTCGTCATTTGAGTCAGATGGAGGCAATTCGTGTGCAGCCGATGTAGCAGAAGAGGTCAAAAAATTGAGGCAGCAAAATGTCAATGGCATCATCCTGGACCTTAGAAACAACAGTGGTGGCTCTCTCAACGATGTGGTGGAAATGAGCGGCCTCTTTATCGAAGAAGGCCCTATAGTCCAGGTCAAAGGCAGGGAAGAAAAACCATACCTGCACATGGATAAGGACAAGAGTGTACTTTACAACGGACCCCTGATTATCATGGTCAATCAGTTTAGTGCGTCGGCGTCGGAAATTATTGCTGCGGCCATGCAAGATTACAACCGTGCCATCATCGTCGGAAGCAAATCCACTTTTGGCAAGGGAACCGTGCAGCGGTTTTATGACCTTGACAGAGGTGTCAGAGGTTATGATGAGTTTAAACCTCTCGGCAACGTCAAGATGACAATGCAGAAGTTTTATCGTGTAAATGGTGGCTCCACACAACTGAAAGGTGTCGAATCTGACATAGTGCTGCCTGATACCTATTATTATATACGCACCGGCGAAAACGAATATGACAACCCACTGGTATGGACCGAGATAGCCCCGGTCAAATACCAGCAAAACGTCGTCAGGCTGGACCACAAGAATAAACTTATCGAAAATAGCCAAAAGAGGGTGGAAGCCAGCAAAGACTTTCAGCTGGTACTTGAAAGTGCAGCCAAGATAAAAGAAAACAGGGATCAGTCACGGTTTCCGCTTAAGCTTAATGATTACAGAGCCATGATCGACAAAAAGGAGGCAGAGTCTAAAAAGTTTGACAAACTCTTCAAAAATGATATCCCAGGCTTGACCATCACCAATCTGAGTGCCGATATGCAGAAAATAAATATGGATGAATCCAATCAGGCTAAAAACAACGAATTTATCAAGGACCTCAAGTCAGACATATACATCGAAGAAACGCTGAATATCATGAAAGACATGATCAATCTCGAAGAATCGTTTGCATACCTGCAGCCAAAGATAAACACGCAGAAATAACGGGCGGACAACGCCGGACTCATGTCTAAAACAAAGGAGTGGTAAGACCGAAAGGTAACCACTCCTTTGCTTTTTAAATACTGACGAGATGTGTCTCTGCGATTAAATGTTTTATCTCCGGGTCATTGCGGGTGATTTCTGCTACCAGCTTTTCTGCAGCAAGCCTCCCTGTTTCGTAGCCATTGTGCAAGATGTGTGGCATAGGAGGATGCACAAATGGAATAAATTTTCCGTCGCTGACAGGAAGGATTTTTAACTTATCTGGATACAATCCGGCTTTGACCAGAGACGGAAATCCAAACAGCAATAATTCATCCGACATAAAAAATATGCCGTCGTACCCGTATTTCATAACTTCTTCACTAATGTTTGCCTCTGTTTGATGTATGTCGTCAATGCAGAAAGTACCGCAAAGTTCCGTATTAAGGCCCGCAGAAGTAATTTTTTGGGCAAACCCGGCCATCCTGTCTCGTGTGATTTTCAGCCCACGGTTGCCAAAAACTCCGAGTATGCGGGTACATCCCAGCCCTATAAGATAATCTGTGGCTGTGGCAGATGCAAAAACATCATCTATCGTGACTGTACTGAAAAGGTCCGTATGTATGACTTTGTCGAGCATGACCAAGGGAATGCCGGAGTCCAGGATAGGTTTAAAGTGGGCAAT
>JAKQGD010000126.1 GCA_029573365.1 Bacteroidota bacterium
GAAGTGGTGGAATTGGTAGACACGCTGGACTCAAAATCCAGTGCTAGCGATAGTGTGCGGGTTCGAGTCCCGCCTTCGGTACATACGCCCTGCCTGGTGATCACCTGGCAGGGTTTTTTATTTGCTTAAAACGGACTTTTCTTAGATGGTCTCAGCCAAACAAACCTATTTTCCAGGGCTTGTATTTAAATGGGAAAATGCGGTAGTTTTCTTTGGACAGTGATTTTCTGAAAAACAAGATGCCCACCTCAAAAAGGTCAACAGAAAGAGTCACTTCAGGTCTTGAAATCAATTGTTTCCACGCTTCCTCCATGTCAGCAGACCAGTAGATGTCATCCACGACAACAATAGTGTTTTCGTGGCAAAATCCCAGTATTTTTTCGTAGTATCTTAAAAGTGGCTCTCTTTGGTGATGTCCATCCAGAAAAACCAGGTCAGGCTTGGTCATGCTTACAAGCACGTTTTCCAATGTAAGGTCAAATGCTCCTGTCACTACCTCTATGTTGGACAGACTGAGTTGTGAATGAACCTGTCGGGCTATGTCAGCTATGGCCGGATCCCCTTCCAGTGTTTTGATGATGGCATTTTTGCTGGAGGAAGCCAGGTAGGCTGAGGAAACTCCAAGTGAAGTGCCCAGTTCCAGTACTGACCGACATCCGTAGTGGTCCGCCAGGTTAAATAGAATTCTGCACTTGGTACTGCCGGAAAGAGACGTGGAAGCTATAGATTTTACCTCTCTCTCTTTGCCGGACAAGGTCATGGAGCCTGCACCCAAATCAGTGATACGTAAGAGACGGTCATCTTTCTGTAATTGGTGCCTCATATTTTCGAGAGGACCATAGGCATAATACTCCTTGGAGGTATCAAGTACATTTGTAAGAAGGTCATAGAGAAAAGGGGAGTGGACATTAAATTTTGTCTTTGCCCCCAGATAAAACCTCACAAATGCCTTTATCCTATACCACATACGTTTCGTAAAAGTAATGCTTTACGCAAATAGAATTCGTTTTAAAGCCACAAAGATGGATAAAAATCCAAAAGCAACAATAAAGCCTTTAAATATTCGGTCAATATAACATCTGTGTTTAGTTTTGCAGAAAATAATTGGTATGTCAGTCCTGCAGATTTCCGGCCTCACTAAAAAATATGGCAGAATCACGGCCCTTAGCGATCTGTCCCTGAGCATAGAAGCCGGCAATGTGTACGGATTGCTGGGACCCAATGGCAGTGGCAAGACCACCACTTTGGGGATCATTCTTGGTATTTTGTCATCGGATAGCGGTACTTACTCTTGGTTTGACGGCAAGTACGGGACCAAACACAGGATGAAAATTGGCTCGATACTGGAGACCCCTAATTTCTATCCCTATCTCAATGCCGACGAAAATCTGGAAATCGTACGGCACATCAAAAAAGCAGAAAATGTAGATTTTGACGGGCTTCTTACCCTCGTCAATCTCAAAGAACGTCGCAAAAGCAAATTCAGCACCTATTCCTTAGGCATGAAACAACGTTTGGCCATAGCTGCCACTTTGATAGGTGAACCTGAAGTACTTATCTTTGATGAGCCGACAAACGGGCTGGACCCCCAGGGTATAGCTGAGGTGAGAGATATTCTCAAAAATATTGCGGCCTCCGGCAATACGGTGCTTATGGCGTCGCACATCCTTGACGAAGTAGAAAAAATATGTAGCCATGTGGCCATCATTAAAAAAGGCAAACTGTTGGCCAGTGGTTCCGTAGGCTCCATTATAAACAATGACATCACGCTGGAAGTAGCCTGTAATGACATGGAAAAACTCAGGAGTTTGCTCGCAGGATTGCCCATGGTCAGAAAACTGGAATATAAAGATAAAATAATAGAAGCTTCATTGTCTCATGATGCGGATTACAGCGAGGTCAATAAACTGGCTTTTGAAAACGGAATGGTCCTGACCCACATGGTTGCCCGAAAAAGAAAACTCGAAACTGAGTTTCTCGAAATCACCGCCAAAGCGTGAAACCCATACTGAAAGCCCAAAACACCCAAAAATATGTTCAGATACCTTAAAGAGAAATGGAATGTCGACTGGTTCCAGTTTGTTTTAATATTTACCACCTTTGCACTGGGCGGTTCGTTGTGTGCCCGGGTAGGCAGCTACCTGCTTGGTTTGATCTTGTCTGAAAAAGGGTTTGTTTACTGGCTATTGTACATACCGGTAGTGACCCTCTTGTGGCCTCTTTGTGTACTGCTGGTATCCGTGCCTCTCGGCCAGTACAGGTTTTTTACAGCCTATATCCGTAAAATGGGAAGCCGAATGACAGTCGGCCGCACTAAAAACAACCAGCCCGACAGTTAATCAACGTTTTTGATTTTCCATGATATAGATCACAGAACTGGCTTTTTCTACCTCCTTGTTTCCCGCCAACCAGGCCAGAAAACCGTGGTAAAATCCCCTTGCCAAGGCAAAAAAGTGTTTTTGGTACTTTTCACTCAGCATGGCGTTATAAAATGGATCGAATGGCATATCATGTTTTTCAATTATAGAAAATCCATTGCGTGAAGCAAAGGTGTCCATGGATTTAGGGTCAAAATGCCATAGATGCCTGGGGACATCGTATCCTGCCCACCATAAGCCGTAGGCAGTTGCTTCCCGGCCCCTAAAATTTGGGACGGCTATGATGAGCCTGCCATTTTCTTCCAGAAGGTCATAAAAAGCCTTCATGTATCTGTCAGGATTATATAGGTGCTCCAGGACGTGCCACAAGGTGATATACCCAAACTGCTGGCCAAATTTTGCAGTCAGGAAACCCTCTGTTGACAGTGCCTTGATTCCAAACTGACGTTTACTGAATTCTCTGGCCTGATCATCCATTTCGATACCCGTGGCATCAAAACCGAGGGATTGCATATGAGCAGCAAAGTAGCCGGTTCCGGACCCAAAGTCAAGCAAAGTCTTTTTGATGGTCTTGTCGGCCAAAAGCCCGGCTTTTCGTCCCAGCATGATTTTTCTGACCCGGTGATAAATCCTGTTTACAAGCCCCGCTGAGGTGTCACTGTGTGATATATAATCCTGGCTTTGGTAATATCTTCCGCAGTCTGACTCAGCCGGTGGGTCGGCTGTAAATCTAAATCCACACTGCCGGCATTCCGCAATGGAAAAAGATTCTCCTGACACGGTGTGGTCTTTGGCATTATAAATATTGTGAATGTTTGTACTCCTGCAAATCAGGCATTCATCTGTATGAATACGGGCCATTCTTTCCTGTTTTCGGCGGCAAATATACCTGTAAAATGACATTGACCGGGCTGTTAACCCATTTTATTTCGATGGGTGACAAAAAAGTAACAGATTTTGTAACTTTTAATAAATATTTAACGTTAACCGAATGTTTTCATGCAACTTTTAAAATCTAATTTTGTCCTTATTTACAAACAATTAGAGATGAAACCCGACAAAAAATCAAAAATTCTTCTTGCTGCCGTTGTCGTTTGCAGTGTACTGAGTACCCTGTATCTGAGAGCCCAATACGGTGAACCTCTTATCTCGCAGACAGACCCCAATCCTGTTGCTGTGTGTTTAAGCGAAGGTTCGTTTTTGCCGGATGTTCACCTTGTTGAAGGTGTTTTAAGGAGCATATTCAATGCTGCTAAAACCTGTATGTAACTCAGTTTATTTTCTATTGTCTCCATTTTTGTCCCAGTTAAAGGACTGTTAAAAAAATATTAAATACGGCTTTGATTTTAGTAAGGGTGCTGATTTTTTAGATACTTGCATTAATTTTGCATGTAAAGAGAAATAATAGCGAATTCTTACCGTAATGAGATTGCTTTTTTTACACTTTTTTCTATTGATTTTTACGTTATGCCATGCCGGTGCCCAAAACAAGGTACGCTGGCTAGGTTGGGATAAGGCCGATGAAAAAATCAACAAGGCAGACAGGAAATTTATGGTTTATGTGTACTTTGACGGGTGCAAATGGTGTCGTTACATGGAAGACAACACATATGCAGTAGACCACCTGGCCAAATTTGTCAATCAAAACTTTTACGCTTTCAGGTTAAATGCCCTGATGACAGATGAAATTAAAATTGCCGATAAATCCTATAAGTCATCCAAGGTAGGAAAATATGAATTTCAGGATCTCGCTATAGAACTCCTTGATGGCAACATGTCGTTTCCTACGGTCGTGTTTATGAATGAAAAATTCAAAAAGATTGCTGGCTTCGATTCGTATATAGAACCTCACAATTTTGAAATGATCCTGTCATTCTACGCCGGCAACTATTACAAAAATACCATCTGGAAACGATTTGCTTCCAACTATTGCCGGGACAACCACTTCAACAGCCTGGTAAACGATAAAAAGTAAGTTTCAAACTTTTACAATTCTTCTTTGGCCTAAAATGACTAAATTTGGCCCTGAATCATTTAATCTTAAACAATGTTCAGATCCATTTTTATCATCGCCGCAGGCCTGGCTATGGTCTGGTCTTGCAACAATAAATCCACACAACAGCAAAATCTGCCCACCGTGAATTATCCGGAGACCCGTAAGGACACTGTCACCACCCGATATTTTGATACTATCATAACAGACCCCTACCGATGGCTCGAAGATGACCGCTCTGCCGAAACAGGTGCCTGGGTCGACAGCCAGAATCAAGTGACTTTTGAATACCTTAACAAGATTCCCTTCCGCAAAGCATATAAAGATAGGCTGGAAAAACTGTGGAATTACGAAAAATTCAGTGCTCCGTTTAAAGAAGGCGATTACACATATTTTTATAAAAATGATGGTCTGCAAAACCAATTTGTGTTGTGGAGGCAGAAGGAAGGCAAGGAGCCGGAAATTTTTCTTGACCCCAACACCTTTTCAAAAGACGGTACTACCTCACTAGCCGGCATAGAGTTTTCTGTTGACGGAACCAAAGCAGCCTACCAGATATCTGAGGGTGGTTCTGATTGGCGTAAAGTCATCGTCATGGACGTAAATTCAAAGGCCACCCTGGAGGACACATTAAAAGATGTAAAATTCAGCGGCTTGTCCTGGAAGGGCAATGACGGGTTTTATTATTCCAGCTACGACAAACCTGATGGCAGTGAGCTCTCAGCTAAAACCGACCGTCACAAACTATATTACCACAAAGTTGGCACTCCACAAAAAGAAGACAAGGTAGTATTTGGTGACAAGATAAAAAGGCGTTATGTCGGCGGATCAGTGACAGAGGATGGTAAATACCTGTTTATTACTGCCTCCAACTCCACATCCGGTAATGAACTCTACATGGTAGACCTCAATGACAAATCAGGTAAGATGGTGACTATGGCAGACAACTTTGACACTGACAGTTATGTCATCGACAACGAGGGTACACTATTGTTTATTGTCACCAATCTCAATGCTCCCAACCAAAAAATTGTGACCGCTGATGCCTCGGCTCCTCAGTCAGCAAACTGGAAGGACTTCATCGCCGAAACCGACAATGTACTGGATGTATCCAAAGGATGCGGATATCTTTTTGCACACTACATGAAAGACGCCATCTCTGTGGTCAGACAATACGACTATGCCGGAAAGTTGGTCAGAGACATCGAGTTGCCCGGTGCCGGTACCGCAGCCATGGGTAGTGCCAAAAAAGCGGAAAAGGAAGTGTATTATTCCTTTACCAACTATGTGACTCCCGGTAGTATTTACAAATTTGACCCATCAAACGGAAAGACTGATCTTTATGTCAAACCCAAAATTGATTTTGATCCGTCAGCTTATGAGTCAAAACAGGTATTTTACCAGTCTAAAGATGGTACAAAAGTGCCTATGATGGTAACCTACAAAAAGGGTATAAGGATGGACGGCAAAAATCCTCTCATTCTGTATGGGTATGGTGGATTTAATGTCAGTCTTACGCCTGTTTTTAGCATTTCCAATGCAGTATGGATGGAACAGGGTGGCATCTATGCTGTCCCCAACTTGCGTGGCGGCGGTGAATATGGCAAAAAGTGGCATGATGCAGGTACACAACTGAAAAAACAAAACGTATTTGATGATTTTATTGCTGCAGCCGAATACCTGATAGCAAACAAATACACTTCGTCAGAGTATCTTGCTATATCAGGTGGGTCCAATGGTGGCCTGTTGGTAGGTGCCTGTATGACCCAGAGGCCGGAACTTTTCAGGGTTGCCCTTCCTGCTGTCGGAGTTTTGGACATGCTCAGATACCATACCTTTACTGCGGGTGCAGGCTGGGCTTATGACTATGGTACTTCCGAGCAAAGCCCCGAAATGTTCCATTACCTGCACGGTTACTCTCCGGTACACAATACCCGTCCGGCCCGTTATCCGGCGACACTGGTGACGACAGCAGACCACGATGACAGGGTAGTGCCTGCACATTCGTTTAAGTTTATAGCCGGCCTTCAGCAAAGCCAGAAAGGACCTGCACCGGTACTTATCCGCATTGACAAAAGTGCAGGACATGGTGCAGGCAAGCCCACCACTAAAATTATCGAAGAAGCAGCAGACAGATACTGTTTTGTATTGTTTAATATGGGTAAAGAATTTGTAACAAAATAATCAGAAAATATGAATGCGACACTTGATTATATACAGAAAAACAAGTCACGATTTCTGGATGAGCTGCTTGGCTTGCTTAGAATTCCTTCCATCAGTGCTGACCCTAAATTTAAGGGTGACGTAGCACGCACGGCCGATGCTGTCGCCGACAGCCTCCGGGAAGCGGGATGCTCCAAGGTGCAGGTTTTTGCTACTGCCGGACATCCTATAGTTTATGGAGAACACATCATTGACCCCGGTATGCCTACTGTTCTGGTTTATGGACATTATGATGTACAACCTCCCGACCCGCTCGACTTGTGGGAGAGCCCTCCCTTTGAGCCGGTAATTAAAAAAACAGCCATCCACCCCGATGGTGCCATCTTTGCACGTGGCTCCTGTGATGACAAAGGCCAGTTTTTTATGCATGTCAAAGCCTTTGAGGCCATGGTGCAGACACGTACCCTGGCTACCAATGTAAAATTTATGATCGAAGGCGAGGAAGAGGTAGGCTCAGTAAATCTAGGTACTTTTTGTCGGGAAAACAAAGAAATGCTTTCCTGTGACATGGTACTCATTTCCGATACATCGGTTATAGCCAATGATACTCCTTCTATAACTGTAGGGCTCCGCGGACTCAGCTATGTGGAGGTCGAAGTCACCGGGCCCAACAAGGACCTTCATTCCGGAGTGTATGGAGGAGCTGTCGCCAACCCCGCTCAGGTACTGTGCGATATGATCGCTTCGCTAAAGGATAAAAACAAACACATCACGATTCCGGGATTTTATGACGACGTCCAGGAACTCACCCCCGCAGAAAGAGCAGCAATGAACATGGCACCTTTTTCAAAAAAAGACTACCTGACATCCCTTGGTATAGAAGACACGATGGGAGAAGCGGGATATACAGTGCTGGAGCAGACATCTATCCGACCCACAGTCGAAGTAAACGGTATCTGGGGTGGTTACATAGGCGAAGGTGCCAAAACAGTGCTTCCTTCCAAGGCTTTTGCAAAGATAAGTATGAGGCTGGTGCCCAATCAGCAAAGTGACAAGATAACAAAGTTGTTTCAAAAACATTTTGAATCCATAGCACCTGCTGGAGTCAAGGTGACAGTAAGGCCACACCACGGAGGTGAACCGGTAGTGACTCCTTCTGATACACCAGAATACAAAGCAGCTGCCCTCGCCATGAATGATGCTTATGGCAAGGAGCCCATTCCTGTAAGGGGAGGAGGCAGTATTCCTATTGTGGCATTGTTTGAAAGTGTATTGGGTGTAAAAACGGTACTGATGGGCTTTGGTCTGGATTCGGATGACATACATTCGCCAAACGAACATTACGGCTTGTTTAATTTCTATAAAGGCATAGAGACCATTCCGGCATTTTTTAGTCATTATGCCAGGCTCAAGGCCGGCAAATAGCAATTATACGGGGTGCATATTGATATTGTTACGGTTCTGCCGGAGTTGCTAGCCAGCCCTTTGGGTCATTCTATTATGAAAAGGGCAGCGGACAAAGGCCTTTTGACGGTAAATCTTATAGATCTGCGGCAGTTTGGGCTTGGACCCCATAAACAGGTGGATGATTATCAGTATGGCGGCGGAGCAGGTATGGTGATGATGTGTGAGCCTCTTGACAATTGTATTTTACAGCTTAAAGTATTAAAAACTTACGACCAGGTTATCTATCTCACGCCTGACGGCAATACATTTGACCAAAAAATGGCCAACAGGTTGTCACTTGGTACCAATCTCCTTATGATCTGCGGTCATTATAAAGGTATAGACCAAAGGGTGAGGGATATGCACGTAACCATGGAAATTTCCATAGGTGACTTCGTTCTCTCAGGTGGCGAACTCGCAGCAGCGGTTGTGGTTGATGCCATAGGAAGGCTGATTCCCGGCGTGCTCAATGACGAGACCAGTGCTCTGACAGATTCATTTCAGGATGACCTGCTGGCTCCTCCGGTGTACACCCGGCCCGCTGATTACAAAGGATATAAAGTACCGGAAGTATTGCTCTCGGGCCACGATGCACGGATCGACCAGTGGAGGTTTGAAGAGTCCCTGGCCACCACCCGTAAAAAAAGACCCGACCTTCTTGATAGACATTCCTGAATACAAGTATGAGGCAAAAATAGACTGAATATCAACTTATATATTAAAAATTTTTAGTTTTGTGCCGCAAAGCACTTTTACGTCCCCTTTCTGGCGGTGTGGAGTGTCTGTTTTTCTCATTGTTTCAAACATCAAGAATGTCTAAAAACCTGCTTATTGTAGAGTCACCCGCAAAAGCCAAGACCATAGAAAAATATCTGGGAGCCGATTTTACGGTCAAGTCCAGTTTTGGGCATATCCGTGACCTCGAAAAAGGCAACCGTGGTGTGGATGTAGACAACGATTTTGAAACGAGATATGTGGTTTCTCCGGAAAAAACTAAAGTGGTCAGGGAACTCAAGGAGCATGTAAAAAAAGCCTCAGAAGTATGGCTAGCGACGGACGAGGACCGTGAAGGAGAGGCTATATCCTGGCACCTTTGTCAGGAATTAAAACTGGATATACACAAAACCAAAAGGATAGTTTTTTCTGAAATCACAAAGCCCGCAATACAGAAAGCAGTGTCCTCTCCCAGAAAAGTGGATATCAATCTGGTCAATGCTCAGCAGGCCCGCCGGGTACTCGACAGAATTGTGGGATTCGAGTTGTCAGAAGTGCTTTGGCGTAAGGTTAAAAACAAATTGTCAGCAGGAAGGGTACAGTCTGTTGCGGTAAAATTGATTGTCGAAAGAGAGCGTGAAATCCAATCTTTCAGTGCAGAATCATTTTTTAAAATAAGTGCTGTATTTAACGTCGATAATGGCAAGGGTTCCACAGTGCCGCTTAAAGCGGAATACACATCCAGGATAGGAGATGAAAAAGGAGCTCTGGAATTCCTAAACTCTGCCAATGGTGCCACTTATACCATCGCTTCCATAGAAAAAAAACCGGTAAAAAGGTTTCCGGCACCACCCTTTACAACCTCTACCTTGCAGCAGGAAGCAAGCCGCAAGCTCGGTTTTTCGGTCAATCGTACCATGTCAGTGGCCCAAAGATTGTATGAAGAAGGTTACATTACCTATATGCGTACAGATTCATGCAATCTGAGCGACACCGCACTGCAGGCCATCTCAGCTGAAATCGAGTCTTCGTTTGGTAAAGAATATCTCCATATACGTAAATACAAATCCAAAACTGCAAATGCCCAGGAGGCCCACGAAGCCATCAGGCCTACCTATATGGAGCGAAAAAACATAGGCCCCGACAGAGACCAGCAACGATTGTATGACCTTATCTGGAAACGTGCCATCGCCTCACAAATGTCGGAGGCCGAAATAGAAAAAACAGTGGTGCGAATTGACATCTCTACCATGCCCGGCAAACAGCTTGAAGCCGTAGGAGAGGTGCTTAAATTTGATGGTTTTCTTAAGGTGTATCTGGAATCCACAGACGATGAGGAAGATGAAGACACAAAAGGTATGCTACCTCCGGTAAAAACCGGTCAGGTGCTGAACTTTAACAGGATGGATGCCACCGAAAGTTTTACCAGACCTCCAGCCAGATACACCGAGGCCAGCCTTGTAAAAAAGCTGGAAGAGTTGGGTATAGGCAGGCCCTCGACCTATGCCCCTACCATATCTAAAATTATGGAAGACGAGCGGGGGTATGTCACCAAGGAGAGCAGGGAAGGTGTCAAAAGGCATTACAGGATACTTACACTGACAAAAGGCCAGGTTACCACTGAAGACAAAAGCGAAATGACAGGAGCTACAAAAAATTGTCTCTATCCATCCGACCTGGGCATGGTGGTGAGCGATTTCCTGTCTGAACATTTTGAAAAAATAATGGATTACGGCTTTACGGCAAAAGTAGAAGGCGACCTGGATAAAATAGCAACTGAAGGCCTGGACTGGAAGTCTATGCTCAGGCGTTTTTATGGTCCTTTCCACGAAACAGTAGAAAATACCCTCGAAAAGGCAGAAAGAGCCAAGGGTAGGAGGGAACTGGGCAAGGATCCACAATCAGGCAGAACCGTACTGGCACAGATGACCCGTTTTGGGCCCGTTATACAGATTGGAGACCGTGACGAGCTTCCTGAGGACGAAAAACCCAGATTTGCCAACCTCAAACCCGGTCAGTCGCTCGAGACCGTTTCGCTCGAGTA
>JAKQGD010000127.1 GCA_029573365.1 Bacteroidota bacterium
AGTTTAAAACCAGTCCTCGTCGTATAATTTATGCAGTTTACCTTTATGGAGGAACCAAACTTCACTAAATTACCTTATATTTGTATTATCTAATCACTTAAATTTTAAATAACTATGGGTATTCTTAGTTCGGGATTTACAATTATTTTGCTTTTACTTTTTTTCATCGTTATTTCCGGCATATTTACCGTAAAGCAACAATCGGCAGTCATCGTCGAAAGATTTGGTAAGTTTAACAGCATAAGACATTCGGGATTGCAGTTTAAGATTCCATTTATTGACAGGCTGGCCGGTAAGATAAACCTCCGTATCCAGCAACTTGACGTCATCGTGGAAACCAAAACCAAAGACAATGTTTTTGTTAAGATGAAAGTGTCTGTTCAGTTTAAGGTCATCCTCGACAAGGTTTATGATGCTTATTACAAGCTGGAGTACCCCCACGATCAGATAACTTCATATGTTTTTGACGTAGTGCGAGCAGAGGTACCCAAACTAAAACTCGACGATGTATTCGAAAGAAAAGACGACATAGCTGTGGCTGTAAAACGTGAACTCAATGAGGCCATGACTGCTTATGGTTATGACATCATCAACACGCTCATCACTGATATAGACCCTGACATTCAGGTGAAAAACGCCATGAACCGTATAAACGCCGCTGAGCGTGAAAAAACCGCAGCCGAGTACGAAGCAGAAGCAGGCAGAATCCGCATCGTGGCCAAAGCTAAGGCGGAAGCCGAAAGTAAAAGGCTGCAGGGCCAGGGTATCGCGGACCAGAGACGGGAGATCGCCAGGGGTCTTGTGGAAAGTGTGGACATCCTTAATAAAGTGGGAATCAACTCACAGGAAGCCTCAGCCCTGATCGTTGTCACGCAGCATTATGACACATTGCAGGCCATCGGTGCCGACGCCAATTCCAACCTCATCCTTCTACCCAATTCGCCACAAGCGGGGTCAGATATGCTAAACAACATGGTCGCCAGTTTTACAGCCAGCAATCAGGTAGGTGAGGCAATTAAAAAAGCAGACGGCCAAAAAAGGCTCCACAAGCCACATGGCAAGGATGAATTCGGCAAACTAGCCTCAGAATAACGCACAGGCCTGTAGTTAAGACTTTGCAGTCGGACGATTGATGAGCGTCCCACCGGTTAAACTTGGGCTATAACCAATGGGTTGTCTGTAAGTCATTCGATTGCATTTCAGTCGGACGATTTACAAGCGTCCCACCGCTTGAACTTGGGCTATAACAAATGGGATGTCTAACTTGATGGTTGGGTCATTATTTAACGAGTCACCCAGAATGGTATTTTATTATCTGCCAACCGGTCCGGTCTGGTAGCCTTCGGCGTAGCCGATGCCGATGCCATGATCGTGGTAGATGGCCTTGATGCGGGCCATCACTTCATAATATACATCCCAATAGTCATCCGGATGAACATAGGGCCGTATGGATATAACCATATTGGTATCAGAAAACGACTCTATACCTATTTCTGGGGCAGGAGCCGGCAATACCTTGTCCATGGACCAGAGAGATTCAAGAACCAGGGTTTTCATCCTGGGGAAATCCTCGCTGTAGGGAAGCAAAGCCTGAATCTCCAACCTAATATTTCCCCTTTTGGAAAAATTGGTCACTATTCCGTTTATAACCTCACCGTTGGGGATGATGAGCGTCTTGTTGCCTGGGGTTACGAGGACCGTATTGAAAATCTGGATGTCCTTAACTTTGCCAAACTTTTCCTTGATCTCGACCCAGTCACCGATCTGGTATGGCTTAAATGCGACGATTACAATGCCCGCCGCAAAATTGCCCAGACTGCCTTGCAAAGCAAGCCCAACAGCCAGACCGCCCGCAGCAAGTACACCGACAAAGGCAGCCGTATTTACGCCCACCATACCGGCTACGCTGATGACCAGGAGGACTTTCATAGCTATGTTGGCCAGAGTGACGAGAAAAGATACTATTTCCGGTGTGAAATCTGACTTTTTAAGAGCTTGGTGAAGGATATGTGTAAGTTTTTTTATCACCCATAAGCCTCCGACCAATACAGCCAAAGCCATCAAAAAGCCAGGTAATGACTTTATGATATAACCTGAGGCATCTTTTATATATAAGCTGAGCTGCTCCATAAAATGATTTGTATTTGGAGGTGTAAATATAATATTTATTAAATGCCCGATGATGTGATCTGCAGTCGGACGATTTATAAGCGTCCCATGACAATGCGATAGGACGATTTGCAATCGTCTCTCCGCTTGAAACCAGGATTAACCGAGGAGATATCTTACACGCTGCTTTTACCGAAGGGATGTCTGAAAGCCATCCGATCGGGTTATGTTAAAAGCCATCCGGTCAATTGCGTGAGGGGTAGAAGCGGACATCCTGTCGGAGGCGGGATAAAGCGGATGACCCGACCCGACGCAAGGAGGGGCACGCCCAAAAAACAAGAAAATTACAAGCCGTGCTTCACATGCCTCCAGGTGTGTGGTGACAAATTACGATCAGAATAGTTACCTTTGCGGCGGAAATTAAAAAGACAAGAAATGCATTTTGACATCATAGTACTGGGTAGTGGACCGGGAGGATATGTGGCGGCAATCAGAGCTGCACAATTGGGCAAAAAAGTGGCCGTCATAGAAAAGGAAAGCCTGGGAGGCGTATGTCTCAACTGGGGTTGTATACCTACGAAGGCATTGCTCAAGAGTGCTCAGGTTTTTAATTATATCAGTCACGCCTCTGACTATGGCATCACGGTGGGGGCTCCCAAAGCCGAATTTGGCCAGATGGTCAGCAGGAGCAGGGCCGTAGCTGACGGAATGTCTAAGGGGGTAAACTTTCTGATGAAAAAAAATAAAATCACCGTGCTAGAGGGTTATGGCCGGCTGGCACGTGGCAAAAAGCTGGTAGTGACGGATAAAGAGGGTAAAAAGGCGGAATATACTGCCGACCACATCATCATCGCTACAGGAGGCCGGGCCAAGGAACTGCCCAACCTTAAAATCGACGGCAAAAAGATCATAGGCTACAGGGAAGCCATGACTCTGCCGATGCAGCCTAAAAAAATGGTGGTCGTAGGGGCCGGAGCCATAGGCCTGGAGTTCGCTTACTTTTATCACTCCATAGGTACAGAGGTGACGATTGTGGAATTTCTCGAGCAGGGTCTTTTGCCACGCGAAGACGCCGAAGTGTCAAAGGAGCTCGCCAAGATATATAAAAAAGCAGGGATGACGATACTGGCCAATGCTGCCGTGGAGACGGTAGAGACAACAGGCAAGCAGTGCATCGTCACAATCAAAAGCCGGAAGGACGGCTCTGTGCAGACGGTAGAGTGCGATATCGTGCTATCGGCAGCAGGAGTGAGCCCCAATACCGAAGATATAGGTCTGGAAGCCCTCGGTATAGAAACCGACAGGGGCATGATTAAGACCGACGAATACTACCGCACCAATGTACCGGGCATCTATGCCATAGGCGACGTGATACCTACCCAAGCTCTGGCCCACGTGGCAAGTGCCGAAGGCATCACCTGCGTGGAAAAGATAGCAGGCCACCATCCTGAGCCTATTGACTATACCAACATACCGTCATGTACCTACTGCTGGCCTGAGGTGGCCAGTGTGGGACTGACAGAGGCCCAGGCGAAGGAAGCGGGCTACGAACTTAAGATAGGCAAGTTTCCGTTTTCGGCATCAGGCAAGGCCAGTGCTTCGGGTTCAAAAGAGGGCTTTGTGAAGGTCATCTTTGATGCAAGGTACGGCGAGTTGCTCGGTGCTCATATGATAGGTGCCAATGTCACGGAAATGATCGCTGAGCTCGTGGTGGCTAAAAAGCTGGAAAGCACAGGCCATGAAATACTCAAATCCATACACCCCCACCCTACGATGTCTGAGGCTGTAATGGAAGCCACGGCAGCGGCGTATGACGAAGTAATACACTTATAAGTAAGACAGACCGGCAATTGAAAAAGATAGCACTGATCTCTGACAATCATTCGTACTACGGAGACGAAGTGACGGAACACCTGACCGATGCCGACGAAATATGGCATGCCGGAGACATAGGCGATCTGGCCTCGGTGGATAAATACAGAAGGATGGCCACTTTTAGAGCCGTGTACGGCAATATCGATGATCAGTCGGTGAGGGAGATATTTCCGCTAAATGAAATTTTCGAGTGTGAAGGACTCAAAGTTTTTATGACGCATATAGGAGGCTATCCCGGAAAGTACAATGCCCGTGTGCTCGACATCATTGGTGAGGAAAAGCCGGGTTTGTACATCTGCGGCCACTCACACATATGCAAGGTCATGCCCGACAAGGTAAACCACCTCATCCACATGAATCCGGGAGCTTACGGCCACCACGGATTCCACAAGGTGAGGACGCTGCTGAGATTTGAGGTGGAAGGAGGTAAAATTCACAATCTCAGAGCCGTAGAACTGGGTCTGAGAGGTGTGGTTTAAAATTTCTGCCCTCAAGAATATACCGATGTTTTTGCTTGTAAACGCTAATCATTGTGGTCTTCAGACTCTCCACTGCCCTGACCGGTAGGAATGCTGTCCGTAACTATGCCCTCGGACCTTATCTCAGTATGGCGGACCTCACCACCTGAAGCCCCTGCCTGGCTGGCAAAATACATATTGGTCACTGCCACAAAAAGTGCGGTTCCGTAAATGTAGCCGATAAATGCCTTTTTCTTCCAACGGCCCCACAATCCAAAAAGGGACAACAGCCCAAGAAAATATGACATAAATGCAAATTTTTCGGCCATTTCTTCGTGGTGATGGATGATATCCCGGGTGATGCCGGGTATCTTTTCTGCTATTTCTTCGGCACCCTCTCCTGTAAACATGGCAGGAATGGTCATCAAGGCCCCAAGCACAAAAATGCCCAGTGCCGTGGTTTTGACAGATTCTGATTTAAACATATAGCCGGCGATAAGCACCAGAAGGCCTACCACAGGTACGATGATGGGAAAGTGATTGACCAGCAAATGAAGATGAGCGTCATTCATGATTTAGGATTTTAAAGTAAAGATAATATAGGAAATAGATCTTGTAAAAATAAATTTAAAAAATAATCGTCTCCTACCCTGCCACCTGCACACCTATGAGTTTACCGATGCCAAAGGTGACTGCTGCAGCAGCCAGCCCAAACAACACCTGGCGGAAGCCTGAGAACCAGACGCTCCTGCCTGTAAACAAGGTGATGGCTGCTCCGATCAGGAAGAGACCTGCTCCACTGACAAGAGTACTGACGAGGATGGCCTTGAAGCCTGTCAGGAAGAAAAACGGAATAAGAGGCAAAATGGCCCCCACAGCAAAAAGGAAAAACGAAGTAAGTGCCGCTTCCATGGCTGAACCTTTGAGTTCTTCGGCATTGATGGCCAGTTCTTCCCTGACCAACATCTCGTGGGCTTTTTCTTTATCGCTCATAGCTGTCTCAGCCATAGCAGCAGCCTGTTCAGGCGGAATGCCCTTGGACATATATATGAGGGTCAGTTCCTTCATTTCGCCCTCGGGATTGGTTTCGAGCTCGTCCATTTCCACGGCCATCTGGTTTTCGTACAGTT
>JAKQGD010000131.1 GCA_029573365.1 Bacteroidota bacterium
CTTTGTTACTGACAGGCACCGCCAATGACGGGACTACAATAAACCAGACCACAATCACAGGGGCCGACGGCAGATATCTTTTTGCAGGAGTCTATCCGGGCAGCTATACGATTACCGTAGAACTTCCAGCCGGTTATTCGCCTACCAAAGCAATGGCGGGTACTGATCCCGCACTTGACAGCAACTTAAGCGAAAACTCCAATTCATGGTCTTTTGTCGTAACGGGCACTTCCAGTGACCTTAATCTTGATTTTGGAATGGTGCGGCTGGGCAGTATCGGTGACATCGTGTGGGAAGACATGAACTGTAACGGCATTCTTGACGCTGGCGAACCGGGACTCCCGGGCGTACAGGTCCGGCTGACCGGCATCGATTTGTTTGCGGCCGTGATAGACAGGACTGCAGTTACAGGACCTGATGGCTACTACCTTTTTAATGGGCTAAGACCTGGCAGCTATATGCTCGATTTTATCCTGCCATCAGGCTATGAGTTGTCGTCAGCGACCGTCAATGTTGCAGATCTCAAGTCCGGAGACAACCTCCTAAATCTCGATGCTCCTGCATTCCGCAGGGCTTCACTGGGTGATTTTGTCTGGAATGACCTCAATATGAATGGCCTCCAGGATGCCGGCGAACCGGGCATAGGTGGCATAAGAGTGACCCTTACTAATCTCACACAGACAGATATACCTGCAATAGTGCTGGTCACCGACCAAAACGGTTTCTACAAAGCAGAAGGGCTCAAACCGGGCACTTATTCTGTAGATTTTCAGGTCAGAAACGATCTGGAAGCCACAGCAAAAAATGCGGGTAATGACGCACTGGACAGTGACATAGATACTAGCGGCAAAGCTGACTCCGTGACACTGAGAAGCGGTGACGTTAACAATGATACCGATGCTGGCTTTATTTCTACGGCCACATCTTCCATAGGTGATTATGTGTGGGAGGATCTCAATGCCAATGGCATACAGGAAGGTAACGAGCCGGGAGTGCCTTTTGTCCAGGTCAGACTTACAGGAACTACCAGCGGAGGCAGTACCATAAATCTGACAACGCAGACAGACTTTGGAGGACTTTACATTTTTGACGGCTTGCAGGCGGGTATGTACGAAATTACCTTCATACCATCGTTTATATACAAAATTACAAAACAGAACATTGGTCAGGAGGATCTGGACTCTGATGCTGACCCTGTGTCGGGTGCCACAGGCATGTTCCTGCTGGGTACAGGCGAAAATCTCCTTAATATAGACGCAGGGGTCTATTCTGTGTCGGCCATAGGCGATCAGGTGTGGGATGACCAGAATCGCAACGGCCTCAAGGATGTCGGTGAACCCGGAATTCCAAATGTACAACTGACATTGCTGGACGAACAAGGCAATACAGTAAGTACAGCTACATCCGCGGACTTTGGTTTCTATTTGTTTTCAGATCTGACACCGGGCAAATACAGGGTCAGGGCTGACATACCTCCCGGATATGTACTGACAGAACCATTCGGTCCGGATCCGGAAAATAATTCGGATTTCTCTGTAATAAACAATGAAGTTACTACTGAACTGATTTCGCTTACTTCAAATACTTTCAGACTGGATATTGATCTGGGACTGAGGTCAGCCATTGGTTCGGTATCAGGTTATGCCTGGTTTGATGCAGATGGCGACGGACTCAGAGAAGCGTCCGAGGCAATTCTGGATTCTGTCAGGGTGGTGCTTATTTCAGCTGTCGGCGACACACTGGCTGTTGATACCACCGATCTGTCCGGAATGTACCTTTTTGAAGGGCTTCAACCCGGCAATTACAGGATAGGCTTTGAGATTTTTGGAGATTCTACATTTACGGTACCAGGTATTGGGCTTGACCCTAATATTGATTCTGATGTTACGGATCTTGCCCTCGGCACGACAGCTATATTTACTTTACAGGGAGGTGAGGATATAACCGGGGTCAATGCAGGTTATGCAACTTATGCCATGATAGGGGATTTTGCGTGGCTTGACGCCAATGAAAATGGTTTGCAGGACACTGGTGAAGCAGGTATAAACAATATAAAAGTGTATTTGCTTGACGATGCAGACAATGTGCTCGACTCTACCATTACAGCACCGTTTGGTGGAGCATCAGGATATTATTCATTCATGAGAATCCACTTTGGAAATTACAAAGTCAGATTTGAACTAAAGGAAAATTTCCGGTTTACAAACCTTGTGTCTGACATGCCGCTTATAAATTCGGATATAGCCGATCAAATGAGTGACACTACTTTCTTGTTTTTTGTGACGCCTGGACAAAACAGAAAAGACATAGACGCAGGATACGTACTGATTGCCCCGGTCACTGGATCTATGGAAGGCCTTGTCTGGCAGGACAACAACAATTCCAAATTCAGGGAAGCCGGTGACCAGGTATTATCGGGGGTCACTGTGAGCTTATTCACTGCTGCAGGCACGTTGGTTTCAACCAAAGTTTCAGCTGCTGACGGTACCTATAGGTTTGACGATCTGCCTTTTGGTGATTATTATCTGTCTGTTCCCGCCATGTCAGATAAACTCTTTGTGTTATACCAGGGTGCACCTCACCCGGCTGACAGTGACATTACCAATGGTTTCGGGCCGGGGACAACAAGAATTCTGACGGTATTTCCTGGTGATACTTTGCGACAGACAGACATGGGCTATGCACCTAAAATAAGTATAGGTGATTTTGTGTGGCATGACCTAAATAACAATGGTCTGCAGGATGCCGGCGAACCGGGCCTGCCGGGAGTCAACGTCAGGCTTGTCAATGAGGCGGGTGTTGTAGAGCAGACCGTCACCACAGCTTTGGATGGCCGCTACCTGTTCCAAAATGTAGCAATAGGCAGGTATATCCTGGAATTCGAAAAATTGACGGACTATGTTTTTGCCATAAATAACAATTCAGACCCAACAAGAAACTCGGATCCCAACCAAAATACGGGTAGGACAGCCCTGCTTGATTTTACCATCCAGCAGTCATACACTAACATTGATGCGGGGTATCTCAGAGGGGGTAAGGTAGGAGATATGCTTTGGCTCGATCTTAATGGCAATGGTGTGTATCAAATAGGAGAGCCCGGGATTCCCAATATTAAGGTCCGGTTGTTTACGTCCTCAGGTATGCAGGTAGATAGTGTACTTACCACATCTCAGCCTGGGATGAACGATTTTGTCGGCTTTTACAGGTTCAGCCCTGTTCGGCCTGGCAATTATTATATAAAATTTGATATTCCGCAAGGTTACCTGATACCGGAGCCGCATCTTTTTACAGATGATATCGACAACGATATTACCGGAGCCAATGGTCCTTTTACAACAGATGATTTTTCGGTGGCCAGCAACCAGACGATAGACACCATAGACGGTGCCGCATATTTACCGGCTACGCTTGGAGACTTTGTATGGAACGACGTAAATAAAAACGGCATCCAGGAAGCTGGCGAGCCGGGAGTACCCGGAGTGACGGTAAATCTGTTTACACAAAGCGGACAGCTGCTGGATACAAAAGTGACCAACAATCAGGGCAGATATCAGTTTACAGGCTTACGCCAAAGGCTGTATTACCTTCAGTTTTCGTTGCCTGATGGTTTTGAATTTACCCTTCAAAATGCCTCCGGCAACAACGCTACAGACAGTGACGTAGATGCCACTGGTACAACACCGCTCATCTCACTGGCCCACGGCAGCACCCTGCTCGACATTGACGCAGGTATCCACATTCTCAGTGGACGAATTGTCATGGGCAATATTTGGAATGACATCAATGAAGATGGTAGAAGGGTCTATGATGAACCCTTGATGGCTGATGTTAAGGTTTATCTGAAATCCATGTCAAATGAGATTGTAGATCAGTTTACAACCAACCATGCCGGAATGTATTGCCTTAAGGCTCTCAACCAGGGTGATTATACGGTTTTTGTCGAATCACCGGACAACCACGTATTTAGCAGTAAGAATGCAATACCCGATCCAAACATGGACTGTGATTTCAATCCGGACGGAAGCTCAGACATCCTAAACATGGGTGTTGGCTATACAATGAAATATGCCGACGCCGGCTTGTACTTTAAGCTCATAACATCGCTCAATGGCTTGGTGTGGAAAGATGTAAATAAAAACGGAATCCGGGATACCGGAGACACACCCATGCCCAATGTTGTCATCTTCCTGTTTAATAAGTTCAATACCTTCGTCAAATCTACCAAGTCGGATGAAAATGGCAATTACAGTCTTAAATCACTTGATCCCGGACAGTACTATTGCAGGCTGCCTGAATATCCGGACCTCACCTATGTGATGTTTACAGGATCCAACACCGACAAGGACAGTGAATTTACCCACCAGTATGGTGTGGCTACCTCACGATTGATTACCCTGTCGGGAGGCACGCCGGAAAGCCACTTTGATTTTGGCTACAGGAGCATCAACGGTGTTGTGGAGTCACCTAACGACAGACAGATAGAAGATGTATCTGTTTACCCTAACCCTACGATCTCTCACATCAGAGTCAGGCTGCCGCAGGGGCAAGAAGGAGGCAAATATTTTATACTTAATTCCATGGGGCAGGTGGTGATGGAAGGCCGATTGATGTCAAATGACGATGACATCGATGTGTTCGCTTTGCCTGCAGGCCGGTATGCTCTTCATGTTAACAACGGAAATAATAACTGGAGAAAGTCTTTTGCAAAATTTGAAAACAGATAAGCTAAGTTCGGTCAATCTGCTAAAAACAAAGGCGGCCCATTTTAGTGGACCGCCTTTGTTTTTTTAACCAACATTAAACATTAAACCCATTAACTACAAAATTGTTCCAAAGCTCCCACAAGATTGTGGGCAATGGTCATAGCTGAATTGCCTTCAATATGTCTTCTCTCTAACATATGGACGAGCTTTCCATCCTTAAACAGGGCTATGCAGGGCGAAGACGGCGGATAAGGAAGCAGATATTCCCTTGCTTTATCAGTAGCCTCCCTGTCCACTCCCGCAAACACGGTAACCAGACGATCTGGTTTTTTGCCATTGGAAAGAGCCATTTTTACACCTGGTCTGGCATTGGCAGCGGCACATCCGCATACTGAATTAACAACCAGCAGGGTTGTACCTTGCTGCTGATCGAGGATACTTTCTACTTCACTTGGGTGGCTGAGCCCTGCAAATCCAAAATCTGTCAGGTCTTTTGCAATAGGGGCGGTCAATTCTGGTGGATACATCTGTGTGATTTTTTAAATTAACAACATCATTATGCCAAATGTTCAGCATCGTGGTGAAGGCATGCAGCAGACAGAAAATACACTGTCAGGCAATATGACATCTATCACCTAAACAAAATTATGCAGCGATTTGTAATGTCACTATGAATGTCTAACTTTGCAATTTAAATTTAGTCTAAATAACAGGAGAGCCATGATGACACTGGCATCGCTGCAACCCGGAGAAACAGCCACAGTCATGCTGCTTGACGAAGGTGCCTATACCTGCAAGCTTCTTAACCTGGGATTGCTGCCCCGGTCTAAGGTCACTATGATCCGTAAAAGTCCCTTTGGCGGAGCCTACTACGTCAAACTCGAGCGGCATCAGCTGGCAGTCAGGGAGGAAGAAGCCCGCACCATCATCATCCATAAAAATGTATGACAGCGGATACCTCTAAAAAAGTTGCCCTTGTTGGTAACCCAAATTCCGGAAAATCATCTTTGTTTAATTTCCTGACGGGCCTCCGTCAGACGGTATCTAATTTTCCCGGGGTAACTGTTGAAAAAAAGACAGGAACCTACATTACGGACAGTGGCCATACTGTCGAAATCACTGACTTGCCCGGGCTCTACTCATTGTATCCCAATTCGTCGGAAGAAAAACTGGTAGTCAATCTGCTTGTGGTTCCTGACACGCCTGCAAGGCCGGATTTTCTCATTTATGTAGCTGACGTTACACAGCTCGAAAGACATCTGCTGCTGGCTACCCAGCTTGTGGATTTTGGTTACCCTATGATCTTTGTGCTCAATATGTGTGACCTTGTGGAGCTGTCAGGAGGTTCGATTGACGAAAAAAAACTTTCGGCCTATCTCGGTGTCCCCGTAGTCAAGGTTTCTGTACGTAATAATACCAACCTCGAAGCACTCACAAATCTGATCAATGCTTTTTGCAATCTGCCGTATCCAGGCTCGGCCAAAAACCTCTACAGCCTGAATCCAACGGAACAAAAAGTAGCTGCCAGATTAGCTGACATTACACCTGCAAATGGTCACTACGAATCGGTTATCCTTGCTCACCACCATCAGTGGCTCGAAGGTTTATCACCGGATGTCAGAACAAAAATTGCAGGAGTCGTAAAACAGGAATCCTTCCACGATCTAAAACTCCAGGTGCAGGAGACGCTCGCCAGATACGAACATTACGATGGAGTCCTGGGCCAGGTAGTAAAGTCCGGAGTAAGGCCGCCGCAAACCACTACCGACCGCATTGATGCTGTCATTACTCACAGAGTGGCAGGCCCTTTGATATTTTTTACCATCATGTTTTTTGTTTTTCAGGCCATATATACCTGGTCGGCATATCCTATGGATCTGATAGAACTTGCATTTGCAAAGGCCGGTACCTGGGTACAGGGACTGTTTCCGGGTAGTTGGGTCGCCGACCTGCTCGCAAACGGACTTCTGGCGGGACTTGGCGGAGTACTGGTTTTTGTACCCCAGATAGCCATACTTTTTTTGCTTCTAACCATCCTCGAAGAGTCAGGATATATGAGCCGTGTGGTTTTTATGTTTGACTCGCTGATGCAAAGATTCGGCATGAACGGACGCAGCATGGTGGCCTTGATTTCGAGCGGTGCCTGTGCCATTCCTGCCATCATGTCTACACGCACCATATCGAGCCAGAAAGAGCGACTTATCACCATACTGGTTAGTCCGCTGATCAGTTGTTCTGCCAGATTGCCGGTATATGCCGTGTTGA
>JAKQGD010000137.1 GCA_029573365.1 Bacteroidota bacterium
CCGCACGCTGAAATTCAGGTTTTGGCCCGTCGAGCAGCTGCCCCAGTTCGACTTGTTGTATTTAAGTTTTACCGACCCAATCTGCTTCCTGAAAAACTTCTCATTGTAATATATCACCCTTCTCACTATGTCACTATAGAAATATTTCTGACAGAACTTAATAAGCAGTGACTTGATAAGCTTTTGTTCATCATAGTTTTCCCTGTCAGGTATTTCCAGCCTTAAGATATCTGCTCCCGACAGTTTAATAGACCCTGATTCCCGGTTTAACCTTTTGATGTCCAGCAAAAAAGTTTGGCCTCCTATTTCAAATTTCTGCCCGTCAGCATAACTCTTCAATCCCATATACCTGTCCAGGGCTTCAGGCTTGGAGGCCCGAAGCCGCCTCAGCCACGACTCTGCCCAGTTAATATGTTTTTGCAGATTCGGGCCGAAAATCAACCCCTTGGGTATCCTCAAAATCACATGTTTGCTTCCCAGAGCCACACGTGTGCTTTGCCTTCTTTCTACTACGACACGCACAGGTACGGTGATTCCGTCTATGTCCAGATGGTGTAGGCTGTCAGCCATGGGACCTTTCAAAGTCTCTCATCACATCTGTAAGCACACGTATGCCTTCTTCCGACATCGCATTATATAAAGAAGCCCTAAATCCTCCCACGGACCTGTGTCCTTCCAGGCCCACACATCCTGCCTCCTTGCATTTTGCCAGAAAAGCACCCTCGAGTTCCTTGTCATTCATCAAAAAACAAACATTCATATCCGATCGGTCATCACTTGCAGTAGGCGTGTAAAACATCGGATTTCTATCTATTTCATCATAGAGCAGCCCTGCCTTGGCTTCATTTAACTTTTGCATCGCACCCACTCCGCCTTTCTGTTTGATCCACCGCAGCGTAAGCATCGAGGTATACACCGCAAAAACCGGCGGTGTATTGTACATGGAACCAGCCTCTATGTGATTGGAATAATTCATCATCGCCGGCAGCTGTCTGCTCACCTTGCCCAGTGCCGATTTCCTGACTATGACCAGCGTAGCTCCCGCCGGACCCATATTTTTTTGAGCTCCGGCATAAATCAGGTCAAACCTGTCTATGTCAAACTCCCTGCTGAATATATCCGACGACATATCCGCGACCAGCGGCACCCCTCCTGATTCTGGGAGCTTTTTGTATTGCGTACCGAATATCGTATTGTTGGTCGTAATATGCAAGTATCTGTACTTCGGATCCACCTCATAACCCTTAGGTATATAACTGTAGTTTTTGTCTTTTGACGAGGCTATCACATCCACTTTACCGTACAACTTACTATCCTTTATAGCCTTGGACGCCCATGTACCCGTATCAGTATAAGCAGCACTCTGATTGTCGTCCAGCAGATTCATAGGTGCCATGGCAAATTGCAGGCTCGCTCCGCCTCCCAGAAAAAGTACCTCATACTCGCTTCCGGCACCCAGCAGGTCTTTAGTCAGTTCCACCGCCTCATCCATTACAGCTATAAATTCCTTCGACCTGTGCGAAATCTCTATCAGCGACAGACCCATATTATTAAAATTTAGAATCGCTCTGGCAGACTCCTCTATCACTTCTCTCGGCAGTATCGCCGGCCCCGCGTAAAAATTGTATTTCATTTTCTCTCAACTTGCTTTTTAAAACTGGGTGCAAAGTTCGGCATTTTCCATGTCAATACTATGATACCCCAGCCGATTATTGCTTCATTAACCCTTTATTTTTTATGACATCTCCCTGCCGGGTCGCTACGTTTCGCGGCTCGCTGATCTCTCGGCCCTGCGGTCTGGACCCTTCCGGGCTCCACCGCTTCACATCGCTGATGCATTGACATAATTTACTTATGTAAACATAGAAATTAATATTGTACAAAATGTATTTTGTATTTATCACATTATCTGACAGATACACATATACTGGAAAATATGTATCTTTTTACAAAAAAATATATTAAAATTATTTGATATTTTGATCGTGGTCCAATTACCTTTGCACTCCCTTAACGTAGGTATTCCCTGTATAAAATATTTTTTGCATAATTTCTTTTAAAAATATTTTGCGAGGAAGTGAGGAGTTATTATCTTTGCGGCC
>JAKQGD010000149.1 GCA_029573365.1 Bacteroidota bacterium
ACAGGTGGTACGCTATTCCTGTCCGGTTTTATTCTTTTGGTTTACAACATAGTCAAAACAGTGTCCAGTGGCAGACTCATCGCTGACCAGGAAACACAGGCTCCGCCAAGGATAGCTTACGAGGCACACAATAATGATTACTGGCACAAGTGGATAGAAAGAAGACCGATACAGATGCTGTTGGCAAGTGCCGTACTTGTCCTCATAGGAGGTATCGTGGAGATAGTGCCCATGCTGATTATTGACGAAAACATCCCAAAAATTGCATCTGTCAAGCCATATACTCCGCTGGAACTCGAGGGTCGTGACATCTATATTCGCGAAGGCTGTTATACTTGTCATTCTCAGCTCGTCAGGCCATTCAGATCAGAGACAGAAAGATATGGCGAATATTCAAAATCAGGCGAGTACATTTATGACAGACCCTTCCAGTGGGGCAGCAAGAGGACGGGCCCGGACCTGCACAGGCTGGGTGGAAAGTATCCTGACAGCTGGCATTACAACCATATGTACGACCCGACATCTATGTCACCGGGATCTATCATGCCTACCTATCCGCACTTGTTTAAACATGACCTTAACACCACATACACCGCTGCCAAGATTAAAACCCTGCAGACAATGGGAACACCTTATCCAGAGGGATTTGCCGACAAGGCAGTAGAAGACATCAGAATCCAGTCCAGGAAAATAGCCGACAATCTGGCCAAAGATAAGATTACCCAGGAAAACCTTGAAAACAAGGAAATCGTGGCTCTCATTGCATATCTGCAAAGACTGGGCACTGATATCAAAGTTAAGGAATCAGGTAAATAATCACATCTAAACAGACATATTATGGCAAAGTATATATTGGAAAATGCAGGAAACATCAACTGGATGGCAATTTTTGCCCTCATCACATTCCTGAGTGTGTTTATCATCGGTTCGGTACTGGGACTAAGGAAAAACAATGGTACCATCAAGCACATGGCCGAACTTCCCCTCGAGGAGGATTGACCGGACTTAAAATCATTTCATTTAAAAATCACTAAACCAAAATAAATGAAGCAGAAACCCATCATCACTATAGCTTTAAACCTGGCAGCCCTGCTTTGGTCATCGTCTCTTTTTGCACAGGAAGCTGCTGCCGAGGCCACAGCACCCATACCAAATATTTTTAACCAGGCCTACAGCAATATCCTGGTGGTTCTTACCATCCTTGTACTCCTATTGGTGATATTTGCCGGCATCAACCTGGTATGGGCTCTTATAGAGTCGCAGCGGATGAAGCTCCTGGACCGATATGGCCCTGAGGTATTAGAAAAAGCCAATCTCTCTGCCGGTGGTTCACTTTGGAGCAGCATCTCAGAAAAAGCCTGGAAGCTGGTACCCAAGGACAAGGAACAAGACATCGATCTCGGGCATGAGTACGACGGCATACGAGAACTGGACAACTCTCTGCCACCATGGTGGTTGTGGTTGTTTTACGGTACGATTATCTGGTCAGCCGTTTATCTTTGGTATTACCACATTTCTGATAAGGGTCCTGACCAGCATCAGGAATATGTGGCAGCCATGGAAATGGGCGAGGCCGAAAAAGCAAAATTTCTGGCTACTCAGGCTGATGCCATTGACGAAAAAACAGTGACTCTGGCTTCCGCCGAAAAAGACCTCGCTGAAGGCAAGGAAATTTATACGGCCAACTGTCTGGTTTGCCACGGAGCTCAGGGCGAAGGGGGTGTAGGTCCTAATTTTACAGACAAATACTGGCTGCACGGCGGCTCCATAAATGATCTTTTTAAAACCATCAAATATGGTGTACCCGAAAAAGGTATGATCTCATGGAAATCACAGCTGAGACCCGGTGCCATGCAAAAAGTGGCCAGTTATATTCTGTCCATGCAAGGAACCAATCCGCCCAATCAAAAGGCCCCGCAAGGTGACCTTTATGATCCCGCAGCATCACCTGCCCAGGGAACTTCCCCTGCAGATACGACAGCTGTCAATACAACAAAATAGTAAACCTCCCTCGACCTAAAACAAGTGAACCTTTAGACAAGCGGGAAAATATTTGATTTCAATTTTTTCCCGCTTTTATTTTTGCAATAATTATAGCCTGTTTTATGATTTTTATTTTGAAACATCACAAGTCTTTTTACAATCATGAATCCTGAAGAAATAAAGGGACAACCAGGCGAAGAATTCAGAGACCGCATATCGACCGTAGACAAGACGGGCAAAAGGGTTTGGATTTATCCTAAAAAACCTTCCGGCAAATTTACCAACTACAGAACCTGGCTATCGTATCTCCTGTTATTGATACTTTTTGGCCTTCCTTTTATCAAGGTCAATGGCGAACCTTGGATTTTACTCAACATTCTGGAAAGGAATTTTATTCTGTTCGGGTTCCATTTTGGCCCACAGGATTTTTATCTTTTTGCCATAGCCATGTTGATACTGATGGTATTTATTATCCTGTTCACAGTGATTTTTGGCCGTTTGTTTTGCGGGTGGATATGCCCACAAACCATTTTTATGGAAATGGTTTTCAGAAAGATAGAGTACACCATTGATGGAGATTACAATGCTCAGAAAAGGCTGGATGCAGCCCCCTGGACAGGAAGCAAAATAGCTAAACGTATTTTGAAGCATGTTATCTTTTTTGCTATTTCTGTGCTTATCGCCAATATTTTTCTAGCCTATTTTATAGGTATAGACCAGGTGCGAAACATCATCAGTGATCCGGTCTCCATGCACATGACAGGGTTTATTGCCATGATTATCTTTTCGTTTGTTTTTTATTTGGTCTTTGCTAAACTAAGAGAACAAGTGTGTACCACCATCTGTCCGTATGGCAGGTTGCAGGGCGTCATGCTCGACAATAAATCACTGGTTGTTGCATACGACTTCGTGAGGGGTGAGCCGAGAGGCAAGATTCAGAAAGTCAAAACTGTAGCTCTACCCGTAGTAACTGCACAAAATGTTGGCACAGATAATTCATTGGCTTCTGAAAACAAAACCGGTGACTGTGTAGACTGCAAATTGTGTATCCATGTATGCCCCACAGGCATAGATATACGCAACGGCACCCAGCTGGAGTGTGTCAACTGTACTGCATGTATGGATGCCTGTGATGAGGTAATGGCCAAAGTCAACAGGCCTTCAGGTCTGATCAGAATCGACAGCATAGATGGCATCACCAAGGGAGAAAGAAAGTTGCTAAACCCCAGGTCTATAGCCTACAGCGTAGTGCTCCTGCTGCTGATAGGTATAGAGGTGGTGTTATTTTCACTGCGGTCAGATGTCCAGGTACTTTTCCTTAGAACAGGAGGATTGCTGGCCCAGGAAAATCCCGATGGCACCCTCAGCAACCTATATAATTATCAGCTGATAAATAAGACCCCGGAAACTTATGACCTCGAATTCAGGTTGCTGGAGCCGGAAACAGGCACATTTGAAGTCGTAGGTGGTAAGACCCCGCATGTAGATAAAAATGGCAAGTCTGAAGGAGCCGTCTTTATCAGGATACCTAAGGCAAAACTGGAAGGAGGTAAAAATAAGGTGGTCATTGGAATTTATTCCGGCGATAAGCTGATAACTAAAACCAATACTACGTTTTTTGCTCCGCTAAAATAAACAGGGATTTGAACCCCGCCAGGTCACTATTGTTTAATTATAACAATTTTTAAAATCACATGAAGCTAAATTGGGCCACAGGGTTGATTATATTTTTTATCATCTTCGTAAGTTTTCTTGGATTTATCCTTTACAAATCCAAGCAGTATGATCACAGTCTGGTTATGAATAATTATTATGATGAGGACATAAAATATCAGCAGCATTACGACAAGGTAAAAAACACGGCAGACCTGGACAGCAAAGCCAAAGCTGAATTTTCGAAGGAAGCAGGGACCATTTCCGTGACCTTCCCGGGCGATTCCACCGCACCGGCTTCGGGTACCATCCTGCTATATAATCCTGTGAGTGCCGCATCCGATAAAAGTTACAGTTTTGTTTCTGCCAGTGACATGACGTATACAATACCGACCACTGGTCTCAAGGCCGGCCGATGGAAGGTCAAGATAGACTGGACTCAAAACAACAAGGCCTACTACCAGGAAGAAGAAATATACATACAATAATCGGCC
>JAKQGD010000163.1 GCA_029573365.1 Bacteroidota bacterium
AGATTCTGTAAAACCGTTTCCTGGCTTAAAATGGTGTATCTGCCCGCACTGTCGCTGTCAACAAAGCGGTCGACATATATAATGCCCTTTGTTTCAAAATAATCGCCTTTCAGCACCAGATCCTTTGAGGAAGAAAAGTCAGAGGTGGTAATGAAATCTGTACCAATGCTTAAATCGTTTTCGACGAAAAAATCTCCGGTCAGATGCAGTTCGTTTAATCTGGTGGCATCTTCACCGGTCAGTGTTCCGGGGTTGATAAAAAATTGATTATTGCTGCGGTCCACGAAAATATTGGAGGTGATGGTTTTGGAGGCTTTGAAAGAGCCGGCAACATCTATTTTTTGCAGCTTGTGTATTTCTCTGGCCTCCAGTTTTTGTTTTACCTTCAGATTTTCCCTGACGGTAGCCCTGTTTATACTGGAATATCCGTCCGGATCCATCTGGTGTATGTCAGAATCTGTGTCTTTCAGGGTGCTGGCCAGCACATCCCTGGTAACATGCAGGGAGGAGTTGATGATGGGGTTTGTGACAAGAACAAGGTTTTTGTCAATGGTGGTTTTTTGTTTGACATAGTGCATGGTGTCTGTGCTCTCGATGCGGGGGTTTTCTATAGGTTGCCCCAGAAGGGCTACTACAAAGGTGGCAGCGGAACGAAAATCAGACTCGTTTCCATCAGATTCCAACTGTTTTTGTGCGGCCAGAGTATTGTCACTCTGGCGGCACAGATAGGTTCCGGCATATTCGGAATAGGCCAGTTCAAAAGAGCTCCCGTTGGCCATATTTAAAAGACCTCCATCTCTGTGCCAGATAAAGGAGGTTCTTTCATGGAATCCGGGAGTATCAATAAATTTTCTCAATTCCATGGTATTGTTATTGGTGGTATTTACATAAATATAACGATCCGGATAACGCATGGATATAATGGAAATAGTGCTGGCGCCGAGTCCTCCTGTCACAATCATAAAAAGATCACGATTTTCCAGAGCCTGATTGAAGGACATTTGCAGTCTGGCGTAATCAATAGCAAACAGGGAGCTGCCCAGCGGAGATTTTATGTAAACGCCCTCATGGCGGAAATCGAATTTACTCTGATTATTTTTGATGACAAGGGGCGATGGTTCCAGCAGTTGGATTTCTCCATGTACGTTCAGGGAGGATGAAACCTCCAGAGAGCGCTCGACAGACAGAAAGTCTCCCTCAACCTCCAGCATGTCCGGATCGGGGTCGGAGCAATCATAAAAAAATTCACCCGTTTCCGGAATGCGGTAGGTGGGGCATTTCAGAAAGGCAAACTGTCCCAGTTCCGGTGAGGACAGGCCAAGTAGTATGCGGCGCAGACCCGGG
>JAKQGD010000195.1 GCA_029573365.1 Bacteroidota bacterium
ATAGACAGAGCCCCTGCGAGCAACCCGGCTGTGCCTGCCAGAAGCACCTCAGACTGTCCCCCTGTGGCCCCTGCAACACCCATGACCAGGCTGAAATTAGAAACCAGGCCATCATTGCCCCCGAGTACAGCCGCTCTGAGAGCATTGCCACCTACGGACCTGTGACGTTTTTCAAACCTTGTCAGCTGTGTACCTGAAACTTCCGGATGGTGTTCCAAAATGTTTTTGAGGATGGTCACATGCGAAGTATCAGACACAGACGTCCTCGTGTCACCGGCTTGCTTCCTACCTTTTTTTATTGCGTTTGAGAGGCCTTTTTCAGTATCCATGAGAACTCCCAGCACATAGTCATAACCCATAACCTTGCCTATCCATGCCAGAAATTTTGCCCGGGATGAGGGCGGAGACAGTGGCTCAGAAGGAAGTCCTTTTTTCCTGAGAAATGCCTCGGCATGGCCTTTCTCTATTGCTGCCATTTGTCTAAACACTTCGGCTACAGCCGGATCTTCCTCATGGCTTGCAAGCAAACTATACAGGTAGCAAGCGTCTATTTCGGTTTGGATGCTCTGGTTATTCATTTTTATACAATTAAAAAAATGGCAATTGACTTACACTCTATTGCTGTAAAAATCTGACGGACGCCGAAATGGCCCCGTTGGAAATGGTAACCACATACGATCCGGAAGGCAATCTGCTGCCTGGCTTGCGGTACAAATGGTTGCCGGGATTGATGCCTATGAGAGTGTCAGTAAAAACAATCCTGCCTGAAGCATCGGTGATGGTCAGCGTGAGATTATTCTGTGCAACGACTGAAAAAGCAACCGCAAGTACCTCATCGACAGGATTGGGTATAATCCGGAGTCCGTAGTTGTTGCCACCCCGATCAAAGGCTGAAGATGGCTTGGTCCGCAACAAATAAACTTCGTACAATGTGGGGCTGGCCTGACTTTCTGTGCCTGTATTTGTAAAAAAGATATTTCTGGCTGTACTGGCGATACCGCCGAAAATGTAGCCAACCATAACCGTATCACCCTGGAGTTGATGGAACTTCAGCACTTCGTTTTGATAGCGAGGCACCCCTGACAGCGGGATAAACTCAGCCCCTGAGCCCAAATAGCCCGGCATCTCACTGGGGAGTTTAACTTCCTTCATTTTGCCATCTGCGGACCTGACGACGTCAGCTATAGTACGTACAAACGGTACATTGTCGTCTTTTATCAGCATCCCATTGCTTTCGTAATACTGGGCTATGCCGCCAAAAAAGACATTATGCATCACGTTATCGAGGCTGTAATACAATGGGATATGG
>JAKQGD010000198.1 GCA_029573365.1 Bacteroidota bacterium
TTGTACTCAAGGTGGCAGAAGACCTCTCAGGCATGATTACAGACTACAAAGTAATCGTTGATAAAAGTACCGTGCCCGTAGGTACCGCCGAAAAAGTGGAAGCCATACTGGCTAAAAAGCTGGATAAAAACCTGTACGACGTGGTTTCCAATCCGGAGTTCCTGCGAGAAGGGGTGGCGGTAGAAGATTTTATGAAACCGGACAGGGTAGTCGTTGGTACCTCTTCTGAACGTGCCCAAAAAGTGATGACAGCCTTGTACGAACCTTTTGTGAGACAAGGCAACCCCATCATATTTATGGACGAACGCAGTGCCGAGATGACCAAGTATGCCGCCAATTCTTATCTCGCTACACGCATATCTTTCATGAATGAAATTGCCAACCTTTGTACCAAACTTGGTGCCGATGTGGACATGGTACGTAAAGGAATGGGCTCGGACAGCCGCATAGGCAAAAGATTTCTCTTTCCGGGTGTTGGGTATGGAGGGTCGTGTTTTCCCAAAGACGTGCAAGCCCTGGCCAAAACAGCCCAGGAAAATGCATACGATTTTAAAATACTGAAAGCCGTCATGCACGTGAATGAACTTCAGAAGGAGATACTTTCAGACAAAATAGTTGCCTACTTTAATAACGACCTCCAAGGCAAAAAAATAGCTGTCTGGGGACTGGCTTTCAAACCCAATACAGACGACATCAGAGAGGCACCAGCCCTCACCATCATCTCCAGGCTGCTCAACAAAGGGGCTAAAGTCCAGGCCTATGACCCGGAAGCTATGGCCAATGTAAAAGAGGTATTTATGGACAGAATCGAATTTTGCAATACCGAATATGAAGCCCTGAAAGATGCCGATGCCCTGGCCATAGTCACAGAATGGAACGAATTCCGCACCCCCGACTTTGACATGATGAAAAAGCTGATGCATGCCCCGGTGATCTTTGACGGCCGCAACATTTACGATGTCAAGGCAGTAAGAGAGATGGGATTTTATTATGACAGTATAGGGAGGTGAGTCTTTGGTCTTTGGCTTCTAGCTACTGGCCACTGGCTATTAGTTTGTTTGTCTTTGGTCTTTAGTCTTTGGTCTTT
>JAKQGD010000200.1 GCA_029573365.1 Bacteroidota bacterium
TCATATCAGCCCACAGAAGGCGAACCGTCAGTTTTCGTTGATACTGATGTCCGCTTTGAGCGTTTTGTGGGAATAGGGGGTGCCTTGACAGATGCCTCGGCTGAGACTTTTTACAAACTTTCGGCCGAAAGGCAAAAAGAATTTCTCAAACTGTATTTTGATCCTGTGGAAGGAATAGGATATACTCTAGGCCGGACCAATATTAACAGTTGTGATTTTTCATCCGATATGTACACCTATGTACAAGAGGGTGATAAAAGTCTGGAGTCATTCGACGTAAGTCATGATAAAAAATTTAAGATCCCATTTATAAAAGAGGCACTCAAAACGGCCGGTGGTAATATGAAAATGTTTGCGTCGCCGTGGAGCCCGCCTGCGTATATGAAAGACAATAGGGACATGCTGCATGGAGGTAAATTATTGCCTGAGTATAGGGACGTCTGGGCCAACTATTTTGTCAGATTTATCAAGGAATATCGCAAAAATGGTATAAGCTTCTGGGGCATCAGTGTGCAAAACGAACCCATGGCCAAACAAACGTGGGAATCCTGCATATTTACGGATGAAGACGAAGCTTCGTTTATTGCCGGTCACCTGGGCCCCGCCCTGCATAAAAACAAGATGAAAGACATCAGGCTCATCGCTTGGGACCACAACAGGGATTTGTTGTATCAAAGGGCTTCTGTGTTGATGAAAAATCCATCTGTAGCAAAATATATCTGGGGCATCGGTTTCCACTGGTATGAGATATGGAATGGCGGACGCCAGTATGACAATGTCAGGCTGGTGAAAAACGCTTTTCCTGCTGCCAATCTGCTTCTGACGGAGGCATGCAATTATCCTTTTTCTTGGGCTACTTTTGACCAGTGGCAATGGGGCGAAAATTATGGTGAGAACATGATAAAAGACTTTAACAATGGGGCTGTCGCATGGACAGATTGGAACATCCTCCTGGATGAAAAAGGCGGCCCCAACCATGTGAGTAATTTTTGCTTTGCCCCCATTCATGCCAAAACCGGAGAAAATACCATCCACCTCATGAATTCATATTACTACATCGGCCATTTTTCTAAATTTATCAGGCCTGAAGCTTTCCGGATTGCAGCATCATCAAACAGGGCCCAACTGCTGACAACAGCGTTCAGGAATGTAGACGGAAGCAGGGTTGTTGTTATTATGAACAAGTCTGACGACAAGTTTGAAACCAACCTTTTTGTCGAAGGGCGAAGGACCGTTGTTAACATGCTGCCTCACTCTATCGTGACCTGTGTTATCAGGTAGGCTACTTCTTAAAATGCAGTGTGCTCAGAGGCACAGAATAGTCAAACCGCCTGTTGCCGGTTACATCGATGACCTCCAATGTAATCATGGGGTCGGCAGGTGCCCAGTCAATGGTCACCAGGCCGAAATGATTGTCCATAACAGGACCTTCGATGCGGTTTTTATTGGGTGTTGCAAAATACCACGTTG
>JAKQGD010000206.1 GCA_029573365.1 Bacteroidota bacterium
TATCTACCACTTGGGGCACTCATTGTGACAGACAAAATAGCCAGTCATTTTGATGAGAAAGCATTGATGATAGGCCTCACCTACTCTGCCCACCCTGTGAGTCTGGCTGCTGCCAATGAAGTACTTAAAATATACGAAGACGAAGAGCTCCTAGAAAATGCAAGGGAGATGGGCAAATACCTGGAGACAAAAATGGAAACCCTGATAACAAAACACCCAAGCATCGGTGATTTCAGAACCACAGGCCTGCTTGGTTGCATAGAGCTTGTAAAAAACAGAAACTCGAAAGAGCCTATGGCTCCTTTCAATGCCGGCCCTGAAGAAATGGCAGTCATGAACAAGGTTGCTGCAAGAATCAAAGAACTGGGCATGTATACCTTCGTAAGATGGAACTATATCTTTACATGTCCTCCACTGACAATCACCCGCGAACAGATAGACGAAGGTCTGGCCATTATTTCTGACGCTATAAGCATTGCTGACCAGCACTGTTACTGATAATTATGACCATGTCTGACCATCAGCAATCCCTTCTTACAAGTAACGACCTGGCTCCGGTAGGGCAGGAAAACAGGCATTGGAATACATGGAACTACGCAGCACTGTGGATTTCCATGAGCCTTTGTATTCCCACCTATATGCTGGCAAGTTCGCTGATTGATGGCGGCATGAACTGGTGGCAAGCCATACTTACGATATTCCTGGGCAATAGCATAGTGTTGATACCGATGATTCTCAACGGTCATGCTGGTGCCAAATATGGCATTCCTTTTCCTGTTCTCGTCAGATCCAGTTTTGGCATCCTGGGTGCAAACATACCAGCTATGCTTAGGGCAATTGTCGCATGCGGATGGTTTGGTATACAGACGTGGATAGGCGGTTATTCGCTCTTTCTGCTCATCAAGACCTGGATGCCGGGCATCGCCGCCTTGCCTGAAATTTTCCCTTCGGTTCTGAGTCTTTCGACCGGACCTGCCCTGACCTTTTTTATTTTCTGGCTTATCAATATGTATGTTGTGTACCTGGGAGTAGACAGTATTAAAAAGTTGTTGGTTTTTAAAGCTTTTTTTCTGCCACTGGCAGCCCTGGCTCTTTTGTTTTGGGCCATACAAGCAGGAAACGGCCTCGGCCCTATTTTGTCGCAGCCTTCAAAATTTATCACCTCAGCAGATTTCTGGGCTTTCTTTTTTCCTGCCCTTACGGGAATGGTTGGTTATTGGGCCACTCTGTCACTTAATATTCCCGATTTTACCCGGTATGCAGTATCACAAAAGGCACAGATCGCGGGACAAACTCTGGGGTTACCACCTTCTATGACATTGTTTGCTTTTATTGGTGTGGTGGTCACCTCCACTACGATAATTATCTATGGTGAATCTATATGGGACCCACTGGTTCTGGCAGAAAAATTTTCCAACAAAATCCTGGTGTCAGTCGCTATGGTCTCAGTGGCGGTTTCTACCCTTGCCACAAATATTGCGGCAAATATTGTGAGTCCTGCTAATGACTTTGCCCATCTTTCGCCATCCAGAATCAGTTTCAGAACCGGAGGTTATATAACAGGCATCATTGGCATTCTCATCTTGCCCTGGAAGTTGATTGCAGATCCGGGTGGTTACATTTTCAAGTGGCTCATAGCCTACAGCAGCCTGCTTGGACCTATTGGGGGCATCATGATTGCTGACTATTACTTCATCAGAAAAATGACTCTGGACCTACACGGACTTTACGACACGAACGGGCCTTATGCTTACAGGAATGGTATAAACGTCCCAGCTGTTATTGCGTTTGCGGTTGGCGTACTGCCAAATATCCCTGGCTTTCTGGTTCAGGTCGGGTTACTCGATGCTACTGCATTGCCTGCGTGGATAAACAATCTGTATCACTACGCCTGGTTTGTGGGTTTTATCATAGCTTTTATTGTTTATATTTTGCTTATGAAAGGCCAAAAAGCGGCACCAAATACATCGGAATATGAACCACAGTGATCTGGCATTAATGCAGCAAGCCATTCAGGAGGCGAAGCAGGGAAGAGACGAAGGAGGCATACCGATAGGCTCAGTCCTCGTCAGGGATGGTATAGTAATAGCACGTGGCCATAACAAACGTGTGCAAGAAGAAGACCCAGTGACACATGCTGAAATCGACTGCCTGCGAAATGCAGGACGGATAGGTTCGTTTCGAAATACAGTATTATATTCCACGTTGATGCCCTGTTATCTTTGTGCAGGGGCCGTGGTCCAGTTTGGTATACGTAAGGTCGTAGCAGGTGAGGATACCACTTTTTCCGG
>JAKQGD010000228.1 GCA_029573365.1 Bacteroidota bacterium
CCTTCCATCAGCATGCGGAGGTGGTGGCACCTGTGCCATGTGCGAATGCCATGTATATGCCGGTGGCGGCGATGTACTCCCTACAGAAATGAACCACCTCACCCGCAAGGAAGCGGCCGAAGGCATGAGGCTTGCCTGCCAGGTCAAGGTAAGACAAGATATGAAAATCGGTATCCCTGAGGAGATTTTCGGCATCAAAAAATGGGAATGTGAGGTCATCTCCAATTACAATGTGGCCACATACATCAAGGAATTTATCGTGAAGCTTCCTCCGGGCGAAAACCTGGAATTCCAGGCCGGCGGATACATTCAGATCGATGTACCTCCATGCACAGTAGATTACAAGGATATAGACATCACTGCCCACCCAAAATACCACGACAGACCGGACAAGTTCCAGCAAGACTGGGACCAGTATAAATTATGGGGTCTCAAAATGGTCAATGATGAACCAATATTCAGGGCGTATTCCATGTCAAACCACCCTGCCGAAGGCAATATCGTTTCTCTTACCATCAGGATAGCAACACCACCTTTTAAATTTAAGGTAGGAGCTGACGGCAAGAGACAATGGGATGGCTACGAACCTGTAAATCCAGGGATTTGTTCATCTTATGTGTTTTCCAGAAAGCCGGGTGACAAAGTGACCATCTCAGGGCCTTACGGCGAATTTTTTATCAAGAATACCAACTCTGAGATGCTGTATATAGGCGGAGGAGCAGGTATGGCACCTATGAGGTCACATCTGTACCACCTCTTTCAAACACTGAAAACAGGCAGAAAAGTGACTTTCTTCTATGGAGGTCGTACCAAGAAAGAATTGTTTTATATAGAAGAATTCAGGGAAATTGAAAAGCAGTTTCCTAATTTCAGGTTTGCTGTGGCCCTCGACAATCCGCTTCCAGAAGACAACTGGACCGTCAAAAAGGATCTCAATGATCCTGAAGGAGACGGATTCAAAGGATTTGTCCACAATGTGGTTATAGAGCAGTATTTGAGCAAACATCCGGCTCCGGAAGAAGTAGAACTTTACTTCTGCGGCCCGCCTATGATGAACCAGTCCGTCCTGAAAATGGCAGACGACTGGGGCATTCCAAAAGAAAACGTGTCATTTGATGATTTCGGAGGATAAACCGCTAAGTCAATTAAAAACACCTTTAAGGGAACCACTTTGGTTCCCTTTTTCATTTTTATGAATATCTTTGACAAGCAGTAAAAACAAGTAGCAACATGAATATGGACTGGTCCTTTAGCAATTTTGATTGGTCTCTGGTGGCCACGATATTTTTTGGAGCCATGAGCGGCTATATAGCAAGCAGGATTCTGGGAGGTGATGGCTTTGGCTTTTTTGGAAACATTGTTGTGGGAATCATTGGAGGATATCTGGGTTCCTGGTTGGCAAAAGTGGCCAATATACCGCTTGTTTCCGGATTTTTTGGAACCCTCATCAGTTCTGTGGGAGGTGCCATCATTCTGATATTTTTTATCGAACTGATCAAATATATGCAGCGAAGCAATCAGTCCACCGGCCGTAAAACCAGAACCAGAAAATAACTCTAATCTCCGACCAGCTTGTTTTTAGGTGGCAGACTGGCGTGAAACTCCGTTTTTATACGGTCAGTGTACTGCTCCAGTAGCTCCAGCACCCTCGCCTTCTTGTCCGACTTTACAATCATGCCGATGTGGTTTTCCTTTTTGAGACGCCATACGATCTCACTATCGGCAAAGGATGACGTATCCGGCTCCAGAAACCTGCTAAGGGAGACTACTATGCCGGAATATTCATTTTTAGTGGGCGGAAGTTTATATTCTGTCTTATAAAATGAGGCGATTTCTATTTTTGCCCATTCTTTCCATAGGTTGATGCCGCTGGCAAATTCGACCATCTCTGCCAGATGGGCACCCCCCACCCTCGATGAAGTCTCTAAGAAATAGTACCTACCATCTTCGTTGCATTTGATATACTCACTGTGTGAGGCACTGTAGACCATGCCAAATGCTTTCATCACTTTTTCGTTGAGCTTTCTGAGTTCTTTGTCATCCTTTGAGCCTATCTCTATGGTATGTGACCTGAATATGCCTCCACCATGGGCTACCTCAAAAGGTGTGTCTATATATTGACTCACTCTGGAAAAAATGACCTTGCCGTCGTATGTCAGAGAATCAACATGATATACCGAACCGGGAGCAAACTTCTCCAGCAGGTATTCGTGTCTTTCGCCTCCCAGGTGATTTAGGTGGTTCCACAGTTCTTCCTTGTTGTATATTTTTTTTATACCGGCAGCCGAGGCCTGCATTCTTGGTTTTACAAGCCAGGGAGGGGCCACCCTGTCAGCAAAGTCATTAACATCAGGGTCGTGAAACAGACTGGTAAATTCCGGTACCGGTATGCCCTCAGACTTGGCTTTGATCCTCATAGCAAGTTTATCCCTGAAGTACCGGGCTGTAGTTTCGCCCATGCCCGGAATGCGGAAAAACTCTCTCAGATAAGCCACATGTTCTACATCAAAGTCATCGAGAGCTACAAAGAAATCAAATTTCAGAGTCCGCATCTTATGTGCCAGTCCACCTATGAGAAATTGGTCATTCCACAGTCCGTGCTCATCCTCTACCATATAGAAGGTATCGTCAATACTTTCCCAGGGCCATGGGCTTTTGTCCAGCTTGCTGCTTGTGAGCAAATACACCTGGTTTCCGCTTTCTTTTGCGGCACGTATAAAGTCAATACCTTTGAAAAACCGGGAGATACACAGAATATTCAGCGGCCGTTGTTTCATGACAAAGATTATTTGCTCAAATATAAGCCTTACCATGAATAGTTAAGAGGTGTTGGCAAAAGTTTTCTTTACAGCTTCCTACGTAAGGGTTATTTTATATACATTTGTCATACATCTACTGACATCATCAGGCAAAAAAATGCACATAGTCATCGTAGGCAACGGCATAGCAGGCAGCACAGCAGCTCTTAAAATCAGGGAGGGTGGAGACCACGAAATCACCATGATTTCCGATGAATCGGAATTCCCCTTTGCACGCACAGCCCTGATGTATGTGTTTATGGGCCAGTTGAAACAGCGAAATACCCTGCTATACGAACCGCACACCTGGCGGGAAAAAAATATTAATCTTTTTAATGGAAAGGTTGTAAGACTCAACTCCCATACAAAATCGATATTTATGTCTTCCGGCAAGCAGATATTCTATGACAAACTGATCATTGCTACGGGTTCGCGGCCGGTGATGCCAGACATTCCGGGCACTTCTCTACATGGAGTACAAGGTCTGTACCATCTTGCCGATTTACAAACCCTGGAAAACACCGTCCGCACCGAAAAAGGACGGGCTGTCATCGTCGGTGGCGGCCTGATAGCTGTGGAACTGGCAGAAATGCTGCTCTCACGCCATATACCGGTGACCATGCTGGTCCGCGAAAAAAGCTATTGGGCTAATGTGCTGCCACCTGAAGAATCTGCCATGATAACAGCCCACATCTGGTCTAAAGGCATTGAGGTAATTGTCAACGAAGAAGCAGTCGAAATCCTGGGCTCAAATGGAAACGTCTGCGGTGTCAGAACAAAATACTCTGGAGAAGTCATACAATGTACGCTGTGCGGCATCGCCATTGGCGTAAGCCCAAATACAGACCTGGTCAAAAATACTAACATACATGTTTCCAGGGGTATCCTGGTCAACGAATATCTGGAAACTTCATCCGAGGATATATATGCCATCGGAGATTGTGCGGAACTGCAAAATGCGGATCCCGGCCGCAGGACCGTCGAGGCAGTGTGGTACTGTGCCAGGACTATGGGACATACTATAGCCAGAACCCTCTGCGGTGAGAGAACTTCTTATACGCAAGGAGTATGGTATAATTCTGCAAAGTTTTTTGATGTCGAATATCAGGTGTATGGTGAGATTCCCTCTGAGATTCCGCCCTCGGTTCACACCATGTATTGGAAGCATCCAAAGGAAAACAAATCCATACGCATCAATTATGACAAGTCATCTGGTGTGGTACTGGGCTTTAACCTCATGGGCATCAGGTACAGGTCATCAGTATGCCTGGCTTGGATAATCGAAAGAGCCCATATCAGCAAGGTGATGAAGGAGCTGTCAGCTGCAAACTTTGACCCGGAATTCAGCTTACGGTATGAGGCAGAATTAAAGAGCATGTATCACACACTTTTATGATAAACAAGACCATATAAACAAAAAAGCACAGTATGTCAGACATCTATCACGGGACATGGTTTAGCAGCCTTACATCACGGGGATGGGCAGCCTGGCTGCTGGCAGTAATTCTGACTGCAGGTTATGTCATACTTTACTGGTTTCCATCTATTATGGGTTTAGGTTCCGACGGGGCCGCCAATACCGGACTTGTGGGCCTTTTCGATCCACTGAGTATGTACATGAAAGGTAGGCCTGCCAGTGAGTGGTTTGTCTATGGCACTCTGTACACCATGGCCATTCTGGTAATGGGTATACGGTTTTTGATCAGGTACCGGGGCTCCAGATACCAGACGTACCGAACCTTGTCTGTTATGTTTTTTCAGACTTCGTTTGCCTTTATCCTTCCGGAAATCCTGCAAGGACTCAACAAGCCCTATTATGATTTTAAGAGTATCTGGCCTCTGAATCACTACTTTTTTCTGGACTATAATCTGGATGCCATGTTGCAGGCCGGAACCCTGGGATATTTTATGCTCTTCTGGGGTATTGCTGCATTTGTTCTTATCACACCCATACTTACCTGGTTTTTTGGCAAGCGGTGGTATTGCTCGTGGGTATGCGGCTGCGGTGGCCTCGCGGAAACAGCCGGCGATCCTTTCAGGCACCTTTCTGACAAATCGACGACAGCGTGGAGGATTGAAAAATGGGTGGTATATTCTGTGTTGGTGTTTGTAATATTAATGACAGTTGCCGTGCTAACCACCAGGATTACAGGATTTAGATACATAATGCTGATAGACAGTGGCACACTTAGTGCGTGGTATGGTTTTCTTATAGGGGCCGCATTTTCCGGTGTGGTTGGAGTCGGTTTTTATCCCCTGCTTGGCTCCCGGGTCTGGTGCAGGTTTGGGTGTCCTATGGCTGCTTACCTGGGTATACTGCAGACAATAAAAGTCCGCTGGCCCTGGTCAGATGAGAAAAAAAGACTGTCAAAATTTCGTATTACGACCAATGGAGGGCAGTGTATCAGCTGCGGCAACTGCTCTACCTATTGCGAAATGGGCATCGATGTCAAGGCATATGCACAACAACAGCAGGACATTATCAGGGCATCATGTGTAGGTTGTGGCATTTGCAGTGCCGTATGTCCCAGGGGAGTGCTGAAACTCGAAAACATGTAATCACTGCCACCTGGATTGTCATTTTCCGCCGTGCTGCCAGCAAAGTCCGTTTTTACCGGCAGTATAACGTTTGCAGCGTTTTCCATCTTTGGACAAGCCTTTGCACTGAACCATATTTAATGCCTTGAGGCATTTTTCTGCAGGCCCCTGCATGGCAATTTTATATACTTGACCTGATCGGGTGACAGCACTGAACTTGCCATCTGACGGTATGTTGACCGGTATCACATCGCTGCTGTCATAATGCTCCTCAGGAAAACTGATGTCCGTGAGCTTATTGTCCTTCACTTCGGTGATGATGGTATACGTTGCCATCTTGCCTGTAGCCTTGCTCTTGTACTGTACCTTAGCACAATAATTGCCGTCAGGAGGTCCTTTTTTACACGATGCAAATGACAATAAAACTAAAACATTGATCAGGTATATTGTATTGATGTAAAATGTTGATTTCATCTTCTGTGGGGTTATTTATTTACCAATCCTTGCCTCTTGCTTTACCCGCCGGCTGTTCCTGTTTTCTTTGGTTCTTGCCTACTTTGCGGTCCCTGTCATTGATAAAGTCCAGTAATTTACGGGCATCTTCTCTGGTCATTTCCTGCTTGCTGCCATCAGCATTTTTTTGTTTATTTTTATCCTGACTGCCCTGTTGGTTGTTTTGATTTTTATCCTGGTTTTGCTGCTGGTCTTTATCAGAATTTTCGTCCTGGTTTTGCTGGTCCTGATTCTGTTGTCCTTTTTGTTGTTGCTGCTGTTTCATCTGCTTCTGGAGTTCCCTACGGGCTATAGCCAGGTTTTCTTTGGTGGCGAGGTCGTCGGGATTAGCAGCAAGTGATTTTTTAAATGCATCCACACTTTCCTTGTATTGCTTCTTTTTATAATATGCATTGCCAAGATTGTGCAATGCGGCAGCTTTGTCCTGAGGATTAATGGTTTTATCTGAGGCTTCCCTGTATTTTTTTATGGCCTCGTCATATTTGTCCTGGTTCATCAGCGAATTGCCAAGGTTATATGAGGATTTCAGGCCGGGATCGGCATTATCAGCTTTTCTGTATTCTTTTTCGGCTTCGGCGTACTTACCAAAGCCATATAACATATCCCCATTGAGCAGGTTTTTATGTGCATTTTGCCCTACCATTGAAACAGTAATACATACCAAAAGCGGTATCAGATACCCGTGTTTCAGTTTAGAATTCATGGTTTTGTTTTATCCTGTTGTAAAAATACATGCC
>JAKQGD010000232.1 GCA_029573365.1 Bacteroidota bacterium
AGCACGTGCCGCCCAGACGTCTGTAATCAGGCGGTTTGCGTCGGCAGTGGTTGTCAGAATTTGAGTTCCGGCAATTTTTTCTGGAATGGTATAGATATCAGGAGCCCAGCTCACGCAGGCGTGAATGCTCTTGTCAGATACAAATGCCGCTGCCGCTTCAAAGGCAGTAGATGTGTATTTGTGATTTACCTTGTTAACTGGAATTCCTGCGTTTATCAGCAGATTTGTAACAAAATACTGTGAGGGACTGTTTTGAGCGTAAACAATGGTCTTGCCGATCAGATCTTTTACTGATCGGATATTGCCGCGCACAACTATCCCGTCGCCACCGCTTGACCAGTCAACCTGCTGAAAAATGCGTGGTGCTGTGCGGCTGTCCTTCATCAAGCCTGGTGCAAAAAGGGCTATCATATCAAGAGTGCCCCAGAGAATGTGTGATTCACCGGAAGCAAATGTATCTCTTGCGGTAATTGGATCATCTATAAGTTTTAGATTAACTTTGAAACCATATTTTTTAAAGAAAACACTATCTTCATTTGGTGAAAAGCCGTTGTTGGCAGCAATAATCGGTAACCAGCCAAACCAGACGTTAATAGGGAAAACAACTACCTTATCTTTTTCATCCCATTTGTAGCCTGAGGTTCCGGTTACCGGGGGCAATGTCTGCTGAGGAACATAGGAGTATTCTTTAACAGTAGTTACGCCTGCAGCATCCGGCGCTTCAACTGTCATTTTCTGTCCGGTTGGTATCTGGTTTGAGCCAGTATTACTTCCCTCTGTTGTGTTTTCATCCGAGGATGGAAATAGTCTGTTTTTTAAATCCGGCGAGAACGAAACTGCCGCTGCAAAAATGCAGCCGATTACAAACAGGAACATAATAAATTTGCCCAGAGGCGTCGGGCCCATGTCGTTACTCACTTAGACCTCCTCGAAATGTGTGTACATGTGCAACAGTATATATTACAACAGCTGATATCAGAAACTATTATAATAAACATAATTGGCGGGGCAATCAACCTTTTTAGGGAACTGATTCTGACAGGTGAAAAAAAAGTTATACATGGTCGATAATGCGACTATGA
>JAKQGD010000236.1 GCA_029573365.1 Bacteroidota bacterium
TTTTTGATTTCGTGGGCTACCTGTTTAGCCATTTCACGCCACGCCATATCTCTCTCCGTTTTTGCCAGGAGCCCGGCACTTCTTTCCAGTTCCTGAGTCAGGTTGTTGTAATCGGTGATGAGTGTTCCTATTTCGTCATTGGATTTCCATTGGAGCAATTCGTTGGATTTGCCGAGTTTAAATTTTTTAAGCTTGTCAGCCAATATGCTGAGAGGCTGAGTTATGGAATTGGCTATGGTGATGGCTATGGCACCTGCTATCAGAAAAAGGAAGATGTAGGCATTTAGGATGGTACTGAGAAAGTCGAGGATGTTGGCCGATGAATTGTACTCCTGATGGTCTACGGCAAGAAAGGCAAAAGGCCTGATGCTGCCGAGAAAAAGTGGAACAAAATCCCTGTCAGTACCCCCGGAAGTGGACATGACTGACTGAACACCTGTGGACATATTGGCCTGCCAAATATGGTACGGGATCCTTAGCTGGATTTGCTCCCGGGATGTAGATCCCGCAAACCTGCCGTTTTTGTCATAGATGCTCAGGTTTTTATTGTGCACATAAGCTATGTCTTTTAGCTTGCTGGAGATGTAGGCAAGGGCGGACTCATCATCTGCCATATACTGGAGGTCTGACCTTATGTTGTTGACGATACTTTCGAGTTCTTCCCGCTGCCTCATCTTTTGGTTTGCTTCCATCAGGTTTTTAAAATAGAAGGCAGTGATGGCCCCTATGATAAGAAAAGTGACGATGATGAGCAGGATGATGGCCAGCTGTATCTTGGTCTTGAGCGACGAACGAGACCCAAACCTCAGAGGCAGATTGTCTGGCAGGAAGTTATACCGTGTATTTAAAAGGGTGAGAATCAGAATGAGTAGTCCGGACAATGCAAAAACAAACGAAAAGAGAGAGATTGGCTTAATCAGTCCGGAGACCTTTTTCCAGGATACTATGCGGTACTGGTCTGAAGGCTGTGAAACCACAAACGAGTATCCGTCAACAATAATATTGGTGGTGACAGACTGGATGGTGGCAGGGTCGGGAGACTGCTGCAGGCCATCCTTTTTTTCTATCAGATTACCTTCGCTAAAGACTGCATAACCAAAATCCTGTCTGACCGACATAGTCCGTGATGACGGGTGTGACGGCTCTTGCCGAATGATAAACAGATACCATGATGTATTTGCAGGGACGGATCTTGCTATCTCAAAACGGAGTAGATAGGTATTCTCAAAAGGATTGTGCACGAGGTTTCTGGCTACAACTCTGGAGTTGCTGTAAGTCTGATTGAGCTTGTGGAAATCGGCAAAGTGATTGTTAAACAGCGTATTTCCTGTCCTTTTGTCAAAGAGTTCGATAGAATATGACCGGGCCGATGAATCGGTACCAAAAATATACTGGTGCAGGTCATTGTTGTCAAGACGGGACAAAACATCCAGGGAAGCTATGCGGGAAAAAACGTCACCGGCTACCAGGCTGTCGCTTAACTGCTGCATACGTTGCACGGTCACGTCATCAGGCTCGTGGTAGTATTCGTGGATAAATGAGGTACGGGCACTAACATTTTTTCTGAGTCCGAAGTAGAACAGGGCCACCGCCAGGAATGCCGAAAACATCATCAGCCACCAGATAAGATAGGTGATTCTTTTTTCCTGCTTTTCGCAATAAGCATCCAGAATAAGGCTGTAAGCAACAACAAATACCGCCAGAATCCACAGAGGTACCCTAAGCCACCCGAAAAGATACAAGACGGCAGCACCGCATACCCAGCCTGCTGATATCCATAGATACTTCATTTCAGGGCTCTGGTCCCGGTCTTCCAGCAAAGTAAAAAGGACTTGTGAGCCATGGAAAATAAGAAGCATGAGCACCACAAATGTGATCATCAGCAAAAAACTTATGGCGTCAAACTGGAGGAGAGACTCTATCTCCAGGTTCACAAACGGTACCATGACCAGGTGTTCCATCAGCTGCAGGGAAAAACTAAAAGACAGGAAAGTAAATAACCCTGCTGCAAAAGCCAGCAATGGAGCATGTCTGATACCTGCCGGCGTCAGGCGTCCTTTGCCTTGCATCCACCAAACTACAAAC
>JAKQGD010000243.1 GCA_029573365.1 Bacteroidota bacterium
TTGTACATATTTGGTATCATAAGCAGGAGACCCTGCGAAGCTGTAAAAGTTGTGGCGAGAACACCTGCCTGAAGTGCACCATGCAGTGCTCCGGCTGCACCCCCCTCACTTTGCATCTCAACAACCCTCAACTGCTCTCCAAAGAGGTTCTTTTTTCCGAAAGAAGACCACTCGTCAACATACTCTGCCATTGTTGAAGATGGTGTGATAGGGTATATGGCTGCAAGCTCGCTGAACATGTATGCAACATGTGCAGCTGCGTAATTACCATCGCAGGTAATAAATTTTTTTTCTTTTGCCATAACTGGTTTTTTAGTTATTAGTATTTATGTTTATTAATTTAATTCTCTCTGAGTTGAAAACAAAAATGGCCTGCAAATCCATTCAAGACTGCAGACCCGCTTTACCGGCCTCATAAATGATGAGGTCACTTTTACCACTCACCGGACAGAGTCCGGCTGACAACTCTGTCTCTGTATCCAATTCAAATTTTATCTGGTGTGACATGGGCATACTACATCAACTTCACTCCAAAAATAATCAATTATTTTATAAATAAAAAGTAAAATGACCACTTCCTTTTAAGGAGGTGCCATTTAATTTTCTCAAAGTTTTATAATACTGAATATTATTGATATCCACCGGTAATACTCTCCGGTGCAATCTTTTTAATAAGACCCTGAAGAACGCTCCCCGGCCCCAGCTCAACAAACTCTCTGGCTCCATCTTCCCACATCTTTTCTACACTTTGTCTCCACTTAACCGGAGCTGTAAGCTGTTTGATAAGGTTTGCCTTAATTTCTGCCGGATTTGTGTGAGGCAATGCATCGGTATTCTGGTAAATGGGACAGAGAGGCATGCTGAATGTAGTGTTTTCAATAGCTGCCGCCAGCTCTTCCCTTGCAGGTTCCATAAGAGGGGAGTGAAAAGCTCCTCCTACCTGCAGCACCAGGGCTCTTTTGGCTCCTGCCTCTTTTAATTTTTCACAACTCCATTTTACAGATTCAATCTCGCCTGAAATTACAAGCTGTCCTGTGCAGTTATAATTTGCCGGAACTACAGTGCCGGGTGCTTCAGCACAGATTTTTTCAACTGTACTGTCATCTGTCCCTATTACCGCAGCCATTGTTGACGGGGCTATTTCACAGGCCTTCTGCATTGCCATTGCCCTGGCAGAAACCAGTTTAAGGCCGTCTTCAAAACTCATAGCTCCTGCAGCCACAAGTGCAGAGAACTCACCGAGAGAGTGTCCTGCAACCATTTGAGGATTGAAGTTATCGATGCATTTAGATAAAATAACCGAATGGATGAATATGGCGGGTTGTGTGACCTTAGTCTCTTTAAGCTGCTCATCGGAGCCGCTGATATCGTCGGAACTGACAACACCGCTGTCCCTTATTTGATTGCCGCTCCGACAATGCGTGTCCCAATGATTCTGAGTGACACGGTCAACCCCTACCTAGCTGCCCGCGCCGCGAT
>JAKQGD010000253.1 GCA_029573365.1 Bacteroidota bacterium
AGTCGGAACCCAGAAAAGAAATAGGCCTTATCGCCATGGCCCACCGCAACACCTTTGTACTTCAGGGAACACTCGCCAATACCAGCCAGATGATAGAAGGATTTATTGATGGCCTGATGGCCAAAAGACCTGCCATCTTTAATTTGTACACTACCTGTCAACCCGAACACGGAGTAGCTGATGATTTGGGTGCACACCAGGCAAAGTTGGCAGTCGAATCCCGTGCCTACCCTATTTTCCAGTACAATCCGGCCAAAGGTAAAACAACCGAAGAATGTCTCGACCTGAGCGGCAACCCTGCCATGGACAGTTTATGGCCCACATACAAGCTCAAATACAAGGAATATGGTCAGGAAAAAACCATGGAGGTGGCCATGACATTTGCAGATTTTGCACTGACAGAGGCACGATTCAGGAAACACTTCAGAAAAGTGCCCAGAGATGCATGGAACGACAACATGATGGTTCTGGCAGAATTTCTCGAAATGACATCCGAAGACAGAAATGGCAAGTTTCCGTATATCTGGACTGTAGACAAAGAGCAAAACCTGGTCAGGGTACTTGTGGCAGAGCCCATTGTAGAATCCTGCGAAGACAGAAGAAATTTCTGGATCATGCTCCGTCATATGGCAGGGCTGGATAAGGAAGTAACCGATCTGGAAGCAATAGAGCAAAAAATACGGGTTGACGTGGTGAGTAAAATTTCCAAGGGACTCATGCAGCTGGCGGGGGACAATGGAAGCGGACTTGCTGATCTGGCTGTAGCCAATGTTACTGCTCCTGCACCCACAGAAACCACCCTGGCAGCACAAGCATCCACAAATGGCTCATACATGGCCCCGTGGATCGATACGGACAGCTGTACCTCCTGCGATGAATGTATCAATCTCAACAGCAAGATATTTGCCTACAACAGCAGTAAAAAAGCATTTATCCAGAATCCTCAGGGTGGACCGTATCAGGACCTGGTCAAAGCCGCAGAAAAATGTACAGCAAGAGTTATCCATCCCGGATTGCCAGCTGACATTTCAGAAAAGGACATAGATAAGTGGATCAAAAGAGGTGAAAAATACAATTGATGGATTTATTTGGCTCATACAGGAACACCTTCAGAAACGGCATACATCCGCCTGAAAACAAGGATACCACCAATGGCCTTCCTATTAGGCAGTTCCCGTTTGCCAAGGAATACATCATACCTGTGTCGCAACACCTTGGTGCTCCTGCCCAGGTCGTCGTACGAGAAGGCCAGGAAGTAGCGAGAGGTCAGCTTATCGCAAAGGCAGCTTCGTATGTTTCGGTACCTATCCATTCGCCGGTGAGCGGCATAGTCAGGAAAATAGCTATGGTTCCCACCCTGTCAGGTAGCATGAGCGAAGGTATACATATTGAACCCTTTCCCTATTCGGGACAGGAAGTGGCAGAAGGAAAACCCATACCATTGGACACATCCACGCCCGAAGAAATCCTGCAGGCCATACAGGACTGCGGCATCGTGGGTCTCGGAGGTGCAGCTTTTCCTACACACGTCAAACTAAAAGTGCCACCGGACAAAAAGTGTGAATACCTCATCCTCAACGGCATAGAATGTGAACCCTACCTCACAACAGACCACAGGGTCATGCTGGAGCAGGGAGAAGATATTTACACGGGCATCAGGTACCTCATGAATGCCACAGGTGCCCCCAAAATCATCATCGCCATAGAAGCCAACAAACAAGACGCTGCCGACCATCTGACCAGGATTAAACCCACGGACCTGCCGGTCGAAATAAAAGTAGTGCCTGTCAAATATCCTCAGGGGTCAGAAAAAATGCTGATTACAGCCGTTCTGGGCCGTGAGGTTCCGTCAGGAGGGCTGCCTTTGGATGTCGGAGTGGTCACCGTAAATATTGCTACTACAGCTGAGATTGGCAGATTGCTGCCTCATGGCCGGGGTATCCAGGAAAGAGTGATAACCATCACAGGGCCAGCCATTAAAAAGAAAGGCAACTACCTGATTCCTATCGGTACACCTTTGCGGTTTGTGCTAGACCACGTAGGCATCGCTGAAGACATAGCGGAGGTCTATATGGGAGGACCCATGATGGGTGTTGCCGTATCCAACCTTGACATCTCTGTAACCAAGGGCACGTCAGGCATACTCGTTTTTGGGAGTAAAGACATACGAAGAAGCGAAACAGTGTATCCCTGTATCCGTTGTGGTGCCTGTGTTGACGCCTGCCCTGTATCTCTCAATCCCTCAAAACTCGGCATCCTTGCCAAGTTTGAAGCTTACGACAAGATGGTGGAAGACTTTAACCTCATGGACTGCTTCGAATGCGGTTCCTGTTCGTACGTGTGTCCGTCACACATACCTTTAGTACAGTACTTCCGGTTGTCAAAAGCAAGATACAAAAGACATACTGCCCTGAAACCAAAATCACAAGATGCCTAAGCTAACGTTAAATATCAGCACTTCGCCGCATGTGGTCAAAGGATTGAGCACGGACACCATCATGAAACATGTGGTCCTGGCTCTTATGCCTGCCGCTGCCTTTGGGGTATATGTTTTTGGTACGGGAGCACTTCTGGTGATGCTGACATCTACTGTTTTTGCGGTTGCCACCGAACACCTGCTCAACCGATGGATACGAAAAAATACCACTGTAAATGATTATTCTGCGGCCATCACGGGACTGTTGCTGGGTATGTGCCTTCCACCAGCTTTTCCTCTGTGGATGACGGCTATTGGCTCAGCTATCTCCATAGCTCTAGGCAAGTTCATTTTTGGTGGTCTGGGATGCAATGTTTTTAATCCTGCCCTTGTGGGACGTGCTTTCCTGCAAGCTGCCTTTCCGGGTGCCATCACTACATGGACCGATCCTTTTAAAGCCGACAGATTTTTTAATGTACCATCGTCGGTTTTTGCATGGCCCTTTATGAGTCCTGTCGTGGACGGCGTGAGTGGTGCCACACCCTTGTCGGCCTTTAAGTTTGACCATGTAAACTCACAAAGTTACGACCTGGTCATGGGTTTTTGTGGTGGTTCTGCCGGCGAGACAAGTGCTGTATTTCTGCTCCTGGGAGGTATATATCTTGCCTGGCGAAAGATGCTCAACTGGCGTATCCCCGTTTCTGTGCTGCTTACAGTTTTAGTATTTAGCGGCACCATGCATTTTCTTGATGCGACAAGGTATCCTTCTCCTGTTTTTATGGTGTTTGCAGGCGGGCTGATGCTGGGTGCCATATTTATGGCCACAGACATGGTGGCTTCGCCTGTGACATCCACCGGAGTATGGGTATATGGTGCCATCATAGGCATCCTTGTGGTGCTAATCAGGCTTTGGGGCGGACTACCTGAAGGGGTTATGTATGCCATCCTGCTGACCAATGCCATATCACCCCACATAGACAACCTCATCAGACCGCGGGTATACGGAACCCTCAAAAAAGCAAAGGCATCATGAGTGAACATCCTACACTTGACCAACCCCGCAGCACCGGTGACAAAAAGATGCTCATATCCATGACGGCCATAGGTGTTATATGTGCATTTTTTATCGTCATCACCCACCAGGGAACACTGGATAAAATAGCTAAAAACAAGGCCGAAGCCCTGGACCGTGCTGTCTACAAGGTTTTGCCGGGAATCTCAAAAATCACCCCTTTCTATGTGGGCACGGAAGGAAAATTGGAGGAAAAACCATTCGGCGACAAGCCGCAACAAAAAATATATGCAGGTTATGATTCCACAGGTGTATTGAAAGGCATCGCCATCCAGGGCAGTGGCAAAGGATATGGTGAGCTTCTGAGCCTGCTCTACGGCTATGACCCAAACACGCAGAAGCTGATCGGATTTTATGTCCTCGAAAGTAAGGAAACGCCTGGCATAGGTGACAAAATAGAAAAGGAAAGTTTTCTCGCAAACTTCAAAGCTCTGGATGTGAGCCTGACCGACGATCATAATAAAATTAAAAATCCAATCACGGTAGTCAAACAAGGAAAAAAATCAAATCCATGGGAAATCGATGGCATCAGCGGTGCCACCATTACGTCCCGTGCTGTGGGTGAAATAGTCAGAACAAGTTCAGAAAAAACGTTGCCTTTGATATTTAAAAACAAGAAAATATTGGAGACCCAAAATAACGGCCAAAAATGAATCCTCCGACACATAGCAACCAACCGGACAAAGGCTTCTTTAGTCAGCTGGCAAACAGTAAGTCGGCAGACGAATTTGTCAAGGGACTGTGGCGTGACAACCCTGTTTTTGTACAGGTGCTGGGCATGTGCCCCACCCTGGCAGTGTCTAACTCCGCCACCAATGCCGTGTCTATGGGTCTGGCCACCACATTTGTACTTACCATGTCCAATGTCCTGATCTCAATGCTCCGGAATTTTATACCAAAACAGGTAAGAATAGCCTCCTATGTGCTTATCATAGCCACTTTTGTGACCATTACTGATTACATGATACAAGCTATAAGCATCGACATACACAAAAGTCTGGGGGCGTTTATTGCCCTTATCGTGGTCAATTGCGTCATACTGGGCAGGGCAGAGGCTTTCGCTTCAAAAAATACCGTTGGCTTTTCTTTTCTGGATGGCCTTGGCATGGGACTCGGCTTTACATTCGGTTTGTTTTGTATAGGGACAGTCAGAGAAATCCTGGGCAATGGAACCTTCTTTGCCATGCAGGTCATGCCCGAATCGTTCGAAAAATGGGTCATCATGGTCCTGCCGCCCGGCGGATTTTTTACACTGGCTCTCTGGCTTTTGATATTCAAAGGTTACAAATTAAAAAAAGCAGCCCATGAATAACGAATCATTGTGGACGATATTTATAAATGCCAGCCTCATCAACAATTTTGTACTGGCTACCTTCTTGGGCATCTGTCCATTTCTGGGTGTGTCAGGAAAGATGGATACAGCCACCAAAATGGGGGCTGCGGTCACATTTGTCATGTTTATAAGTTCTGCATGTGCTTACGGAATCCACGCTTTGCTGACAGCCATAGAAGCACCGTTTCTGGAGCTGATCAGCTTTATTGTAGTTATCGCATCCACTGTACAACTGGTAGAAATGTTTATAAAGAAAATGAGCCCTGCCCTTTTTAAGGCACTGGGTATCTTTCTTCCGCTTATCACAACCAATTGTGCCGTACTGGCGGTAGCACTTTTTCAGACGAGCAAGGGATATAACCTGCCTCAAAGTCTGGTATATTCTCTGGGCGGAGGAGCAGGCTTTACGCTCGCACTGGTACTGATGGCGGGGATACGGGAGAGGCTCGAATTTTCTGAAGTCAGAGATGTCGCCAAGGGCACAGCACTGGCACTGCTTGTTGCGGGCATCCTGTCTCTGTCATTTATGGGATTTGCAGGTCTTGGTAGTTAATATTAATTTTTTTTAAATATGTTAATGTCATTTATCATTTCGGTTTTGAGTATCACTGGTCTCATGTTTATGTGGTGGGTGGTACAGAAACATTGGAAAAAGACATTTCACGAATACACCAATGCCACAGACGACGAAGACGTACTGGCAAACCGCCGATCATGTTCTGACTGCGGT
>JAKQGD010000261.1 GCA_029573365.1 Bacteroidota bacterium
TAAGCAATTTGTATTCTGAGAGACAGAAAGAGCACCCTTTTTAAAATAAATTATAAATTTTTTTAATATATTCATATACATATTACAATTAATTTATATATTTGTAACTTAATTAAGGATTCAAAATAAGATTTCAGGTCATGAATAAGAGAACTCTATTATTTTCTATTGCCATTTTTTTTGTATTTGGTCAGGTTGTATTTGGCCAGAAGCAGCTTAAAAAAGCAGAAATGCTCTTTGACGACTGCGAATATGTAAAAGCATGCGAAAGTTTCCAGGACTACCTTACAGACAATCCCAGGGACTATTATGCTATGGCAAAACTGGCTGAGACCTATGCCCGTCTGGGCGAACTAGCATTGGCCGACACATGGTTTAAAAAAATACCTGTCAATGTAAGTACCGACCCCAATGCTTTCAGGCTCCATGGCGATGTACTTAAGAAGATGGGTTATTACGAAGAGGCACAGAAAAAATACGAAGATTTCAGGGTTTTCAATCCTGAGATGTCTGACCATTTTGTCAGGTCTTGTCTTTTTGCCAAAAAAGCAATGAATGAAAAACCTGTGTATGAGTCTTTGCTTGTGCCGGGTAACAGCGATGCTTCTGATTTTGGTCTAACCTTTTACAGGGACATGCCTGTTTTTTCTTCTTTCAGAGAGGACATCCTGATGACAGAATCCGAAAAAGAATGGAATTCTGCCCTGGGTTCAAAAAGGACATATATTTACAATGGCTCTAAAAACAGGCTTAGCTTTGTCAAGGGCATAAACAACAAACTCAATAACCTCGGGCCTGTAAGCTTTTCATCTGATGGAAAGAGGTGTGCCATCATAGAATCAAAACTCAAGGACAGTTATTCTTTTGTCCTGGATGCAAAGATGACGAATGTGTCCATGGCCGAAGTCAGTGACAAGGGCGAGATCGTGGCAGCTACTCCGTTTATGTGGAATGAGGTGGGCTCAAGTATCAATTCTGTACAACTGGCCTTTGACGGCACGGCAGTTTACTTTTCGTCAGATAGACAAGGCGGATATGGAGGATTTGATATTTACGTGAGTTATCTAAACAATGGAATATGGTCCGTACCTGTCAATATGGGTGCCGTAATCAATACTCCGGGCAATGAAGTTACTCCGTTTTTAAGTGGAAATAAGATGTACTTTGCCTCTGATTACCACGAAGGACTGGGTGGTTTTGACATACTGGTGAGTGAGGTAGTCCATGGCACATGGATGCAACCTGTCAACCCCGGTAATGGCTTTAATACTCCGGCTGACGAATATTTTCCGGCGATCAATAGCTTGGGAGAACTTTTTATATGTTCCAACAGGCTGGGAGGCAAAGGTAAAAATGACCTCTACAAGGTGACCGGCACAACTCCTATAGAGGAGCCTGTCATAGCTGCAGCTGAGGTGGTACCCCCTGCTGTAAACCTCGAGGAACTGGCAGCAGAGACCATGCAGACCACGGTAAGCGAAGCAGCAGCCACACCTGTATCACTGAGAGAAGAGATGGCAGTGTCAAAGGCTTTTTCATTGCCTGATTTTGATTCAAGAAAGGTAGGCAGCAATGCTGCTGTTGCACTTTCTCTTGAAGGTGCCCGCAGGATAGGAGTGGACGAAACCATTCCCAATACGGAAGTTTATTTTATACAGCTTGCCTCTATGTCTTCCAGCAGGCCAAATTTTGATAAATTTAAGCCATTGCTCAGATACGGTAATATTTACAAGATGTTTGCCAACAGGTCGGTCAAGGTGAGGCTCGGATATTTTACAGAAAAGAAAGAAGCCGAGGAAATCCTTTCCAAGGTCAGAACAGCAGGGTATAAGGATGCTTTTATAGCCTATGAAATCCTAAATACGGCACAGATGGAGCTGGTACTTTCCGGCAAGGACGAAAACAGTTTTTCTGACAAGGGCAACTTTAACAGCCGTAATCCTGAGGTCATCGATTCTTACAAAAATCCAAAAAAATATAAGGTAAGGCTGGCTTCATACGAAGATCCTATCTGGTTTGATGTAAACAAAGTTAAGGATTTGGGCCGTATAGAGCAATGGACCAAAGGAGGCTGGACCATATTTATTCTGGCCGGTTATGAAAATCTTGAAGAAGCTAAAAAGGCACAAATACAGGCACTGAACAGAGGGTTTAAAACCTCCGAGGTTGTGATAGACAACGGTGGTATCCTTGAAAGGCTAAAGCAGAACTAATTCAAAATACAAGCAAAGTATAACAAGGGGTCAGGCCAGTATGGTTATGGCCCCTTTGTGTTTTCCAAACCATCGTTTTAAAGCCTGGTCCATCAGGGTAAGCAGGAGAAAGGCCATACATATCAACGTGACCATGCCTGAGATTTTTGGATCAGGCTGAGGAAGTGTAAAGGGAAGGCCGGAGGCATCATCGCCAAACCGATAAGCCATGGCCAATGCTGCCATACCTGTAATACATAGGGCGGCAAGCCAGCCTGGTCCCAGCACCCACTTCAGCGGCCGGGTAGTAGCTGTGGAAACGGGCAGGGCTGAAAGGAGTGACGTGACCATGCGGTCTCTGAGTTGCGAATCCAGAGGAATGTTTATATGCTTTGACAACTGGTTATCCAGCGTCACAATTGTATAATACTTCTCTCTGAATGATCGGTCATTTTCCAGCAACCGAGTAAACATTGCTTCTTCTTCAGGAGAGCATTCACCGTCAAGGTGGGTCCATATCAGTTCGTCGTGTGTGGTCATGGCTAAAAAGATACTATGAGTGTTCAAAATATTTGGATGCGTGCAGAGACAACTCTTTTCGGGCTCTGAACAGTTTGATTTTTATATTGCTTTCGGTCAGTCCGGTGATGTCCATAATCTCTTTTATGTTTTTTTCCTCCAGATAAAACAGACCCATAATGGTCCTGGATTCTTCGTCAAGGTGCCTTAGAAGTCTGTCTATACCCTCTCTGGTTTCGCGGGTTGTAACATTGTCATCGGTTTTTACCGGCGAAGCCACAAAATGCAGGGATTCTATGTCTGAAGTGGGTTTCATTTTTCGTTGATGGTCTATGGCGGTTCTGTAAGCTATGGTGTAACACCAGGCTTTGAGTGACGATGAAGCATCAAAGGATTCGATGGCCTTTAGAGCCTTAAGTAAGGCATCCTGTGCGGCTTCTTCGGCTTCGGCCCTGTGGAGGAGAATTTTATGACATACATTAAACATAAACCCACCGTACTGATCCACAAAATCAGGAATGGCTTTTCTGTCTCCTCTGCGGAGCCTGATTGCTAAATCATCTTTTAAAGATATCTGCTGCATCATACTTACAGTATCAGATTACGGCATTCAGTAGAACCCGGTTACAAAAATGGATAAAAATTATGCTAACTTTAAAAAAAATGTAAAAGCTGTAACCGATCTCAGGCTACCTCCGTAATGTCTGCAGAATTTTGATTTTTTTTCAACTTTAAAACATCATAAAATGGCAACAGAAATTATAGGTACCGTTTTTTTCTTTGTGACTCTGATAGTACTCATCGTATCTTACTTCAGGACACGTCATACCGAGAGGATGGCCCTGATAAACAGCGGCCGCACAGCAAAAATTTTTGATACGAGAGACAATGATTCCAACCGTACCCTGAAACTGGGACTTTTCCTTCTTTCAATTGGCCTCGGGCTCCTGATTGGATTGGTATTTGACAATTATCTGGGCACTGAGCCTGCAGGTGTGTTTGTCTCTATACTCATCCTGGGAGGTATATCGCTGATTTATTACCACAGATATGTACAGACTCAGCCGGGTACCAACCACCTAGACGAAAATGGCACTGACGGAGACATCGTCTGACGGTTTTATCCCTGGATATACAGACGTTTTACCCTGCCTGAAATCCTGCTCAGGATTTCATATGGAATCGTTTCGCAGACAACGGCAAGATCTTCTACCGGTTTATCCTTGCCAAAAATAAAAACTTCGTCGCCTACCTTGATGCCGTTGTTCCGGCCTATGTCTATGATGGTAAGGTCCATACATACATTGCCAATGATGGGATAATCCTGTCCGTTTATGCGTACTAAGTACCTGCCGTTGCCGGCCCTTCTCATAAGTCCATCTGCATAACCTATGTTGATGATGGCGACCATGCCCGGCGTTTCCTTGATACCCTTCCGGTTGTATCCCACAAATTCATCTTTATTGAGGTGTTTTAACTGGACGACTGTCGCCTTGAGTGTGTGTACTTTTTCCAGGCTGCTGCCAATGGTTTCAGTGGTGTCGATGCCATACAGTCCGAGTCCGAGTCTCACCAGATCAAAATGATATTCCGGAAAACGTATAATGCCTGCGGAGTTGAGGATGTGCTTCATGGGTTTGTATCCCAGCCTTGTGGCAATGAAATCAAAGTGTTGATTTAGTTTTGTCACCTGCTGATGGGTAAAGTCATCATCACCGGGATCTTCGCTGGAGCTCAGGTGGCTGAATACCGAACTTACATGCAGAAACCTGTTTTCGCCGATAAGGCGGCAAAGGTCCTCCATGTCTTCGGGCATAAATCCCAACCTGTGCATACCGGTGTCTACCTTCAGGTGGATGTTAAAGGGTTTTTGCTCTCCTGAGGCCATAAGGGCATTGATTTCCCTGAGCTGTTCCAGGCTATACACCTCCGGCTCGAGATCGTATCGTATCATGTCGAGTACTCCGTTGCGGTCGGGATTGAGGATGATAACAGGCAGCATGACCCCTGCTTTGCGTAGTTGTATACCTTCGTCGATAAATGCCACTGCCAGATAGCCAACCTTGCGGAATTCGAGAAATCGTGCCAGTTCTTCGCTGCCGCTACCGTAGGCTGATGCTTTTATAACCGCTATCAGTTTTGTGCCGGCAGACAGTTTTTGCGAAAAAAACCTTAGGTTGTTTTCCACCGACTGGAGGTCTGTTTCCAGGACGGCTGTATGTGCCTTTTCTGATAAAGCTGTTACGATCCTTTCCAGGCGGAATTTGCGGGCCCCCTTTACCAGGATGGCTTTGTGTGCCAGGTCAATGGAAGGAAGTTTTTGCAGGAGTTCTTCGGTAGTGGCATAGCTCGAAAAGAGGATAAATGGGTCGATGTGTTTTTCCAGCGATGCCACGGTAGTACCTACGCCAATGAGATGTGTAATGTTGTGGTTTTGTATCAGGCCCGCCAGTCTGTGATTGAGTGTAGTTTCATCCAGTCCGGTCTGCATAAAATCCGAAAGGATGACGACTTTTTCACGTGCTCCAGACTGTTGACTTAAAAACTCAAGGGCTATTTTGAGAGACTGGATATCGGCATTGTACGTATCGTTGATTAGTATACTGGCGTGAAGGCCGTTTTTCATTTCCAGACGCATGGGTATGATCTGGATTTTCTTTAATGCTTCGTTTATTTGTGCAGGAGCATATTGAATTACGAGCATGGTGGCTACACAGTGCAGGGCATTTTCTATGGAAGCAGCATCAGAAAAAGGGATAATCAGGATATGGGTTTCGCCCTTTATCTCGATGGTTATCCGGGATTGGTAGTTAGACTTTTGCAGGTCTATTATTCGGAAGAGTGAAGCATTTTTATTCCAGCCCCAGCTCAAAAGATTTTTATCAGAATACATTTCTCTGATGGCCATGCTTACGATAAGATCGTCTTCCTCAAAGATGATGGTCGCAGCATTTTTGAAAAGAATCAGTTTTTCATTCAGTTTTTCTGTCAATGACGCAAATCCTTCGGCATGAGCATCACCGAGCATGGTAAAAAGACCTATTTGAGGCATGAGTATTCTTTGTAGGTTTTCCATCTCATGGAGCCTTGATATGCCAGCCTCAAACAATCCGAGTTGGTCGCCTTCCCTGATTTGCCATACCGACAGAGCCACGCCTGTCTGCGAGTTGTAGCTTTTTGGACTTTTGACTACTTGTTTGTCCTGGATCATCTGATAGAGCCATTCTTTTATGGTAGTCTTGCCGTTGCTGCCTGTGATACCGACAACGCAGATATCAGGGAAGGAAGCTCGGTGCCTGGCGGCAAGAGTCTGAAGTGCTTTAAGACTGTCAGGCACTAAAAATACGTTGACATGTCTGTTTTGCAAACCGGGATCACGCTCGACTACTATGTTTTTTATACCCCTGTCTATAGCATCGTGTATAAAGGCATGACCGTCATGGAGACTGCCACTAAGGGCAAAAAACAGTGTCGTAGAGGGGGTTTCAACCCGTCGTGTGTCCGTTGTGATGTGCCGGATCTCAGCATCAGGATCACAAATGCCCGTCATCCCGGCACCCAGGGTTGAAGCTATTTTTTTGGCTGTCCACATAATAGTCAGTTTATTTATCAGAGGTCCCAGCCTATGTCCCGCCGGAAATATTTACCTTCGAAATTGATTTGTTGGGCTAAGGCTGTTGATCTCGCCGCAGCTTTTCTGAAATCTTTAGCCAGAGACGTAATGGCAAGTACCCTGCCACCCGAGGTTACGAGTTGGCTGCCGACTACTGCCGTACCTGAATGAAACACCAGTTGGTCAGACTCAGCAGGTATGTCTTGTATCACCCTTCCCTTGGTGTAGTCACCGGGGTATCCTCCCGAGACCATCACTACGGTAGCTGCGGCAAGCGGTAAAATATCAGCCTTGAGGCCTTCCAGTCTGTGGTCTGCAGCCGCTTCCATAAGACATACCAGGTCACTTTGCAGCCGGGGAAGAATGGCCTCCGTCTCGGGATCCCCAAGGCGGCAATTGTATTCTATGACATAGGGCTCTCCGCCCACATTGATCAGTCCAAAAAAGACAAAGCCCGTGTAATCCATTTTTTCGGCCTTTATGCCGGCTATAGTGGTCCTGATAATCTGATTTTCTACACGAGACCAGAGAGCTGCATCTACAAAAGGAACAGGTGATATGGCACCCATGCCTCCTGTATTTGGCCCTGTGTCGTTTTCGCCGATTTTTTTATAATCCTTGGCTTCGGGCAGAAGTATGTAGCGGCTTCCATCCGTCAACACAAACACAGAAAACTCTATGCCTGCAAGGAATTGTTCTATAACTACTTTGCTGGAGGCGTCACCAAACATGCCGCCAAGCATGGCCCTGAGCTCAGATTCTGCTTCATCTCGATCCTGGATTATCAACACCCCTTTGCCGGCAGCAAGACCATCGGCTTTAAGGACAAAGGGTGGTTGTTGTCTTTTAAGAAAATTAATGCCCTCTTCCAGATTGGCGGTAGTGACCTCTATGTAGTCAGCAGTAGGTATGCCATATTTTTGCATAAACTTCTTGGCAAAAGACTTACTTCCTTCCAGTTGTGCCGCATATGCATCGGGGCCGATAACCTTTACACCTGGGAGTCCTGACTTGCGGAATGCATCTGTGATGCCCTGTACCAGAGGCACTTCTGGACCGACGACCACCATGCTGATGTTTTCTTTATTGCAAAGGGCAATCAGCTGGTCAAAATCTGAAATGCCGACATCGACATTGGTGCCGTGTTGTGCAGTACCCGGATTTCCCGGGGCAATAAACAGACGGCTGCAGCGGGGACTTTGACTGATTTTCCATGCAAGTGCATGTTCGCGGCCACCACTGCCTATAAGAAGGATGTTCATTGGCTGTAAAACGGTTGAGTGGCAAAAATAGGGAGATTATACTAATACATGCACCTTAATCTGTCGGGGCTAAAAGAATAAAAATGTATCTTTGAATAAAAACGACAGCTCTGAGTTCAGCAGGACACATCATGGACATGATTAAAAGAATGGCTTATAACAGATCGCAACAGTTAAAAAACAGACACAGGTTAGATGACACCTTCCCTTCATCATCGTCCGGACATCTACTTCATGGAAAGTTTAACGAGGACAAATTTAAGTCTCAGCCGGAATCCAGCATTCTGGAAAACAGGCAAAAAATTAAGAAACAAGTGCTTATCGAGCAAATAGTCCCATATCTGAAAAGCCTGGTGGTACTTGTCATGGCAGCCTTACTGTTGTATTATCTTGTAGTTTGATGCTGAATAAAATGAGGTCAACCATAATTTAATTTGTCCGACAAAATGCGGTTTTTGTATAAAAATGAGCATCAGTCACCACGCTGTCAGGCATAATTGTTATTTTTGAAACTTTGAAAATCTTTAAAGCCCATTCCAAATGAAATACAGAATGAATGTCTTTTTGGTCTTAATGACTTTGATAACCTGGACTCATCTGGAAGCCCAGAAAAAATCTGCAGGCAATAATCCTTCTGCAAAGCCTGAGGAAAAGAAAGACGAAAAATACAACAGCTCCACTTTTTCGGCATTAAAGTGGCGATCCATTGGTCCTGCTGTCACGTCAGGCAGAATCTCTGATATTGATGTAAATCCCACAAACCATAACGAATACTATGTAGCCAGTGCTTCAGGCGGAGTATGGAAAACCACCAATCACGGGGTTACATTCCAGCCGGTGTTTGACAGTGAGGGATCATATTCCATAGGCTGTGTCACCATAGACCCTTCTAATGTCAGCACCGTTTGGGTAGGGACAGGAGAAAACAACAATCAACGATCAGTAGCCTATGGAGACGGTGTTTACAAATCCACCGACGGTGGCAAGTCATGGAAAAATATGGGCCTTAAAACCTCAGAGCATATTGCCAAAATTATTGTGGATCCAAAAAATTCCGATGTTGTCTATGTAGCAGCTTATGGCCCGGTGTGGAGTGAAGGCGGGGACCGAGGCGTATACAAGACTACGGATGGCGGTGCCACCTGGACCTGTGTAAAATCAGTGAGTAAGTACACCGGCTGCAATGACCTCGTTATGGATCCTTCTGACAACAAGGTACTGTATGCGGCTTTTCATCAGCGTATGCGTAAGGTGTATACCTATATAGGTGGGGGACCTGAATCGGCCTTGTTTAAATCAACTGACGGCGGCGCTACGTGGAACAAACTGGAAGGAGGGCTGCCATCGGGTGATGTGGGCAGGATAGGTATTGACGTAAGTCCTGTCAGTCCAAATCTAATATATGCGGTTATAGAGGCGGGTGATGGCAAAGGTGGTATCTACCGCTCCGCAGATAAAGGGGCATCATGGGAAAAAAGAAGCGGTACCTTTACCTCCGGCAATTACTACCAGGAGCTCACCTGCGACCCTCACAATGCAGATAAGATTTTCATCACCGATACGTATTACAAGGTAAGTTATGACGGCGGCAAAAGTACTTCAAATCTCGGAGAGATCAACAAACACATAGACAACCATGAGATATGGGTTGACCCAAAGGATGGCAACCATATGATCGTAGGCTGTGATGGTGGACTCTACGAAACATGGGATCACGCAAAGTCCTATGACTTCAAGTCCAATCTGCCTGTGACCCAGTTTTACAAGGTCTCTACCGACAATGCCTGGCCGTTTTATGGCGTACACGGAGGTACCCAGGACAACCTCAGCCTCGGAGGGCCCAGCAGGTCGACATCAGCCAATGGCATCGTAAATGCCGACTGGTATGTCACTTCCCTTGGCGATGGTTTCGAAACACAGGTAGACCAGTCCGACCCCAACATCGTATATGCACAGAGCCAGTATGGCGGCCTGGTGAGGTTTGACCGCAGAAACGGCGAATACCTTCCAATCAAGCCCATAGAAGGAGAAAATGAAGCTGCTTATCGCTGGAACTGGGACGCCCCTCTGCTCATCAGCCGCTTTGACAACAAGAGGTTGTATTTTGGTGCCAACAAGGTGCTCAGGACTGATGACAGGGGCAATACCTGGAAAGTTATCAGCCCGGATCTCAGCCGACAAACCGATAGAAACAGACTGGAAGTTATGGGCAAGGTGTGGTCAGTGGACGCCATCGCCAAGAACGGAAGTACTGACATTTTTGGTCAGACGACCTCCATCGCCGAATCATCTATCGACGAAAACACCCTGTGGGTAGGCACAGATGACGGTTTGATCCACCTTACCACTGACGGAGGCAAAAACTGGAAAAAAATGGACAACCTGCCAGGTGTGCCTCAGATGAGCTATGTACATCAGATCATTGCCTCCCAACACGATAAAAATACCGCCTACGTATGCTTTAACCACCACCGATATGGAGACTTCAAGCCTTACTTATTGATGACCAGGGACGGCGGCAATACATGGACATCCATCGCCTCTGACCTTCCCGAAAGGGGAAGCGTCTACTCCATCGCTGAGGACCATGCAGACAAGGATCTGCTGTTTGTGGGTACGGAGTTCGGATGTTATTTCAGTTCTACCGGTGGAGCCAAATGGTACCAGCTCAAGTCAGGACTTCCGACCATAGCAGTCAGGGACATAGAAATACAAAGGAGGGAAAACGACCTGGTGATAGCCACTTTTGGACGTGGATTTTATGTAATGGATGATTACACGCCACTGAGGCATATTAAAAAAGAAGACCTCGACAAGGAAGCCATGATTTGCCCCGTAAAGGATGCTCTCATGTATATACCATCTTATCCGCTGGGTCTCAGAGATAAGGGCCACCTGGGCAGCAATTATTACAACTGTCCCAATCCGGAGCCCGGGGCCATATTTTCGTATTATGTAAGGGATGATGCCAAAAAACTTAAAGAAATTCGAAAAGAAAGAGAAAAGAAGGCCGGAGAAAAAAATGAAAAGGTATACTATCCGTCCCTTGACAGTCTGAGGCTGGAAGATAATCAATCAGACCCTTACCTGTTGTTTACCATAAGTGACATGCAGGGCAATGTGGTCAGGCACCTCAAAGCACCAGCCAAAAAGGGATTCAGCCGTATAAGTTGGGATATGAGGTATGCTCCTGACGACCCTGTGGAGGGCAGATACACACCAGCCCCTGATCAGCTTTTTGGATCCGGTCCACAGGGTCATCCTGCCATGCCGGGAAGATATAATGTCACCATGTCAAGGTATCAGGATGGAGTGCTGACTAACCTTGCAGGCCCTGTGGCCATCACTACCAAATTGCTCAACCAGTCCAGCCTTCCTGCCAAAGACCCCGCGGCCCATGTTGCATTTTGTGAGAGGGTATCTGACCTTTCACGTAAAATAAGCGGTGTCAATGACCGGCTGGGCAAAATGACCTCAAGGCTAAAAAGTGCAGAATCGGCAGTACTGGATATGCAGGGTCCTGCGGCAGAAGTGCTGGCAAAAATCGAGGAGGTAAAAAAGGAACTCGTGCCTTTGCGTACACGTTTGTTTGGTGACAACACATTGTCGAGCCGGGAGTTTGAGACCCCGCCCAGTA
>JAKQGD010000262.1 GCA_029573365.1 Bacteroidota bacterium
ATGTAATGGAGGTGGAGTGGTCGGTGCTCAATGTCATAGAAGCCATCTTTAAAACCCCTGTCATCATGGCGGGCAGCATCTTTTTTATGATATACATAAGTCCGTCGTTGACCCTTTTTGTATCCGTGTTGGTCATTCTGGCAGGGTTTATCATAGGCCGCATTATCAATTCGCTTAAAAAAAGCTCCCATGATGTACAGGAAACCATTGCCGAACTAACCTCTCATGTGGAGGAGTCACTAGGCGGCGTCAGGGTGATACGGGGATTTAATGCGGCAGGCTATCAGAGCCGTAAGTTTGACAGCGAAAACAGTAAATACCGCCGTATAGTCACTGCCGTGGTCAACCGCCGGGATGCCGCATCTCCTCTTTCTGAGTTTCTTGGTGTATCTGTTGTGGCTATTCTTATGTGGTACGGCTCTAAGCTTGTATTCCGCCAGGAACTTGCTCCAGAGACATTTTTTGCCTTTGTATTTGCTTTCTATCAACTTATAGAACCCGCCAAGTCATTTTCTTCGGCTTGGTTCAATATCCAGAAAGGTTTGGCGGCACTAGACAGGATCGAAAGGATCACAGGAACGACAAATGACATAAGCAATCCTGAAAACCCTGTCCGTATCCGTTCATTTGAAAATGAGATCCGTCTGCAAAACGTGAGCTTTAGTTATGCCATTGATGACAACCAGGCCCTCAGGGACATCAATGTAACCATCAAAAAAGGAACGGTCGTGGCTCTTGTGGGTTCATCAGGGGCCGGTAAGTCTACTTTTGTGGACATGCTGCCCAGATTCTATGACCCGTCATCCGGTATGATTACCATCGACGGCACCGATATCAGGAAATTGGACCTTGAAGAACTGAGATCTCTTTTTGGAATAGTCAGCCAGGACCCCGTACTTTTTCACGATACGATAGCCAACAACATCAGCTTTGGTGAGGCGAGGTACAGCCGAGGTGATATAGAGCAAGCCGCCCGCATAGCCAATGCCCATGATTTTATCAGTGCTTTGCCCGGCGGGTATGATACCAATATAGGTGATCGGGGCCTTAAATTGTCCGGTGGCCAGCGACAGCGACTGACCATTGCCAGGGCGGTCCTCAGAAATCCGGCCATCCTTATCCTAGATGAGGCCACTTCGGCCCTGGATTCTGAATCAGAAAAATTGGTACAGGACGCCCTCCAGAAACTGATGCAAAACCGTACTTCTGTCGTCGTGGCACACAGACTGTCAACCATACAGAATGCCGAAATGATCCTGGTGCTCGATGGCGGCCGCCTGGTACAGTCTGGCACCCATGCTGCTCTCATGGAGACAGAAGGGCCCTACCGCAAATTTGTGGATATGCAGTCATTCACTTCTTAACAGCCAGCAGATGACAAAAGACAAGGCTCTGAATATTTTCAGACTCCATTACGGAGAGCCCACTCATCAAGTTTTTGCTCCCGGCAGGGCAAACATCATAGGTGAGCATACAGACTACAACGATGGCTTCGTGCTGCCATTTTCCATAGGGCAGGGTATCTGGTTTCTGGCTTCCGCCAATGGTTCTTCTCACCTTGATTTAATGGCTGCAGATACCGGAGAGCACAGCATGATACCCCTGGATGGAGTAGACCATGAGCTGGCGTTTGGATGGGAGCGGTACTTCGTACAGGTACTCAAGGCTCTGGGAAAGCCTTTAAAATACGGACTTAACATGGTCTTTTGCGGCAATCTGCCCATAGGCGGAGGTGTATCCTCGTCATCGGCCATCACCTGCGGGTTTATATCGATACTCAACCATTTTTACCATCTGGACCTCAGCGGTGATGATATGCTGGAGTTGGCGGTCACTGCTGAGACGGGCACGGGAGTCAGAGGAGGTATCATGGACCAGTTTACCATTTTTAACGGCAAAAAGGGAGAAGCCATCCTTCTGGATTGTCGGTCATGCAGCCATGAATATGTGGAACTGGACATGAAGTGCCACCATTTTTATCTAATAAACACCCACGTAAGGCACAATCTTGTGCAGACAGACTACAATTCACGTCGCGGGCAGTGCGAGGTGGCAAAGAGCCTCATAAGTGACAATTATAAAAAGATAGAGGCATTGCGGGACCTGGACATCAGAGACTTACCGGACTTGCAGGAAATGCTGGATGACACCCTCTTTAAAAGAGTGAGTTTTGTGGTCCAGGAAAACAACAGGGTGCTCAGGGCAGTTAAAACCTTAAAGGCACATGACTGGAACGTCCTGGGTGAGGTACTTTACGAATCACATGATGAGCTGTCAAATATGTACGAAGTGAGCTGCGATGAACTCGACTGGCTTGTGGAGTATACGCTGGATAACGACTTGTTTTTG
>JAKQGD010000267.1 GCA_029573365.1 Bacteroidota bacterium
TATACCCTCAAAAGCTCCGGAAGAAATGATCCCTGGCAGCAACTGGTACAAGCCTGTAAAGTGCTCAATACCAGTGGCAGCAACCTTGAGACAGAGGCACCCAAATACCTTGACATTGATAAAATTCTCTGGCACCTGGCCTGTGAGATAGCCTTCGGCGATGATGACAGTTATGTGTACAAGGGCAAGATGGACTATTATCTTTACCAGGACGCAATGACCAACAGATGGGCCACCTACGATTATGATGCCAACAGCACCTTTCTAAGCATGCACACCACCTGGTCGCCGTTTTACAACGAAACCAAGGTTAATTATCCGCTGCTGAATAAACTTCTGGCAGTACCGGCCTACAGACAGAGGTATCTGGCACATATGAGGACCATCATCAAAGAGCTCCTGGACGAGACCCGGGTCAATACTCTCATAGACGATTACGACAAACTCATAAGGACAGCTGTCTTTGCTGATCCTAAAAAGCCCACGACAAATACGGCATATTCTGCTGAGCTCAATGTACTTAAAAACTTCGTAAAAAACAGAAGAATCAGCTTGCTGGCCAATGCAGAGGTGAAAGCTGCCGCCCCTGTTTTTTCAAGTGTTGGATACGCCGGAACGGGCCAGGACCCCAACAAGATTGTGGAGGGGGACCAGGTTTTGGCTACAGCCAAAATTGATTTTGGAGCAGGCATGTATGGAGTAAATGCCCACTTCGCTACTGGCTTTTCAGGATTGTTTGAAGTCCTACCTATGAATGATGAAGGTTTATACGGTGATGTTATGGCAGGAGACGGCATATGGTCCGTGTTGTTGCCTAAAAAAGAAGCAGGGACTTTTTGCAGATTCTACCTCGAGGCCATCGGAAACAATACAACCAAAAGCAGAACCTATTATCCCGCAGGGGCAGAACACGAGTTGTTTTATTTCCTGATACAGGCCAAGACCTCAGCTACAGCATCTGTAGTAATCAACGAATTTATGGCTTCCAATACAGGCATCATCCTCGATGAGGCAGGCGAAACGGAGGACTGGATAGAACTTTACAACCACACCGGCCAGGATATAAACCTGGAGGGTTACCATCTGACGGATTCTGAGACCAATCTGACCAAGTTTACTTTTGGTCCAGGTGTGGTCATCAAGGCCGATGGATATCTTGTCATCTGGGCCGATGAAGATGGTACACAGGGCCCATTGCATGCCAATTTTAAACTGTCAGCCAGCGGCGAGCAAATCATCCTGCTGGATCCCTCCATGGTCATCCAGGATCAGGTCACCTTCGGTCAGCAGGTGTCAGACAAATCTTCAGCCAGAAAACCAAACGGAACAGGTAGTTTTGTTATTGGCTCACATACATTTAATGCCAATAACGACGGTGCCACCTCTATTACTAATACGGAATCAACTTCACTGGTAATATATCCCAATCCTGCCAATGGCGTATTTTATGTGGATAACCAAAGTGCTCTGGAAACACGACTGTCCGTCACTGATCTGAACGGCAGAGTCTTGAAGTCATGTATTGTACCGGCCGGAGTGACGGAAGTAAATGTTGACCATCTGCCTTGCGGCACCTATGCAGTAAAGTGCGGAAGTCTTGTCAGGAAAATAGTCATTGTCAAATAATTAAACGGTCTATTTTAGGGGTGGGGCTCAGCCTACGCTGTGGCCGGTGGCACAATAATTGTGTCTGTACTGTTAACAACAACCTGGTAAGATCATGGAATTCAGCAAATGGGCCAACATCCTCAAGGTTATCCTGCTCAAAGTCGTTGATGAGCTCGAACGTCGCATCAATGAAAGAAATGGCGTGGAAGGATCAGATAATTTCAGCCAGTCAATGTACACGTCCCTCAGGTTTATCGTCCTCGAACAGGTAGATGGCCTTGTGGATGAAGCCGTAGGTTATACACGGCGGCAGGTACATGACCTATCAGGACTTGTGGCCGATAAAACAGCCGGGGTGCTGGCATCGCTGGTCTATGTGCTCATCCTTCTGGGTCTGGGAGCATTTGTTTTCTTGTTTCTAGCCATTGCACTTTCATTGTATTTGGGAGACCTGCTAGGTTCCTACTTTTATGGATTTCTGATTACAGGCGGTGTTACTCTCATCATTGTACTCACGATTTATTTTATAGGCCACAGGAAAATAGCCTCTGGCATACGCAAACGACTGGTTAGTATGATGTAAATTGGGTGACCAGCCATTTTTTTGGGTTTACAGTGACAAAATTTATTGTTTTTGTTGTGCCTTGAAACTTCTTTTTTGGCATCAGACCCTCATTCTGTAAGCATTATAATCCTGTTTCAGACTTTTGATGAATATCATTCAGCGAAAGCTGCAATTTCAAAGCCATAAATATAAATAATTCTGCACAAGTATAAATATACTATACAAAATGTTAAAAATATATAAAAAACTATATACAGTGTTGTCCTTTGTTAAAATGGCTATATATTTGCATTGTCAACAGTGATAAATGTTAATTTGACAAACGATACTGTGAGGTGTTGATATTGGCAGACATGCCCT
>JAKQGD010000276.1 GCA_029573365.1 Bacteroidota bacterium
CACCTGGTACAAAGCACAAAACCACTTCTCAAGGCGATGAACCTTCCGGGTTTCGTGCTCAGATGGAAGTTTGGTACAAGCAACAGACCCTCACGCAGCCTCGCAGAGGTTAAAAGCAGATATCTCGAAAAACTTGCCACAAGCGAAGGCCGTGTTTCTCCTTTTTCGGCAAAAATGCCGCATTCGCCTGTAGGCGAAAAGGATAAATGGCTGTCAGAATTATCTGCTCTTAATGACAAGCTCAATAAGAAGACTGCAAAATTATCAGACAAACAACTGGACACCCTGATTATACCCCACCCCCTGATGGGAAAAATGACACTGCGGGAAATCCTTATGTGGAACGCCTACCATACGGAGCATCACAGAAAAGTACTCATAGAAAAGTACGTGTGACAGGCAGCTTCAAAACATCTTCATAACTAAGGCGTTATTACTTTTTCAAAAAATCGGACATCATGCTTAAAAGCCAGATCAACCAACTACCGGAATATTTTGACAGATATATATCGTATGTGCCAGATATGAGCATACTTAGTGCCCTTGAAAAATACGGCATCGACTATCTTCATAAAGAGAAGCAATCATTCGGTGAATTGGGCCACCAGGTGTACAGTCCCGGCAAGTGGACCATCAGGGATATCATCCAGCATATCATAGATACAGAGCGGGTTTTTAGCTACAGGGCACTGAGATTTGCCCGCCATGATGAGACGGTACTGCCGGGATTTGACGAAAATCTCTTTGCCTCTCATGCCCACGCCTCAGGTAGAAAACTGGACGACCTGTTGGATGAATTTGACATTGTTCGCAAATCTACCCTGGCCCTTTACAGGAGTTTTACTGATGATATGCTGCAAAAAAAAGGTTTTGTGTATAAGTCTGACATCTCTGTGCTAGCTATGGGATTTACCATCGTGGGCCACGTCATACACCATGTTGATGTAGTCAAAGAGAAATATTATCCACTGATCAGACTCTGAATACTGTAAATTAAAAAAGTATGCCCACCAAATGGATCAAGGGAACCATTGCCCGTATTACACAACTTACACCGGACACACGACAGTTCGATCTGAGAGTAGAGGACGATGGCACCCGATTTAACTTCCTTCCGGGACAGTTTATAACCCTCGATCTGCCTGTGGGCGACAAAAGAAAGGACAGGTGGCGTAGCTATTCCATAGCCAACGAACCCAATGAAGACAATCTCGTGGAGTTATGTATCGTCCGCTCATCGGAAGGACCCGGCACCAAGTTTTTGTTTGACGAAGTAAAGACAGGTACAGAAATCCTGTTTAAGGGCCCTGACGGCGGTTTTGTCGCTCCCTCTGACCTCAGCAAGGAGCTGGTTTTGATTTGTACGGGTACAGGCGTGGCTCCGTTCAGAAGCATGATACGACACATTTTTGCCCAAAAACTTCCCTTTAAAGGCATCCATCTTATTTTTGGTACACGAAAAGAAGAGGATATACTTTACCGTGACGAGTTCGAAAAACTGGCAGAAGAGTTTCCGCCCTTCAGGTATTCTGTCGCCCTGAGCCGCGAAAAAAAATCCGGTACACACCACGGCTATGTACACAGCATTTATTCAGATATTTACTCTAAGCCTGTCGTTGACCGTTACTTTTATGTCTGCGGCTGGTCAAAAATGATTGATGAGGCTGTCGAAAACCTCATTGTTAAGCTTGGATATGACAAATCACAGGTCAGGTATGAATTGTACGGATAATTTTAAACTCTGTTTTATATATGGGCTGATAGTTACTGCCACCTGGTCCTGTGCCACTTTTAAAAAGGAGGGTTACAAGCTGGTGTGGAGCGATGAGTTTTCATACATTGGTTATCCGGATACCACAAGATGGTCATATGACCTTGGTGATGGGTGTCCCAATGTGTGTAACTGGGGAAACAATGAAAATCAATATTATACCAACGGTCTAAAAAATGCCAGGGTAGAAAATGGACATCTGGTCATCACTGCTTTAAAAGAGCAGGTATACAAATACGGATATTCGTCTGCAAGAATGGCATCCAAAGGTATGGGCGACTGGAAATACGGACGCATAGAGGCACGGGCACGGCTGCCATATGGCCGGGGTATCTGGCCTGCCATATGGATGCTACCCACAGAACGAAAATATGGCGGATGGCCTTCAAGCGGTGAAATCGATATCATGGAAAATGTAGGATTTATGCCTGACTCCGTCTTTGGTTCGGTACACACAAAAAAGTTTAACCACTCCATCGGCACCCAAAAAACCCGGGGTGTTTTTATCAAGAACACACACAAGGATTTTCACACATACGAGATTGAATGGGACCCAAATAAAATAGACTTCCTCCTTGACGGAAAAATATATTTTACCTTTAGAAACACCGGCAGCGGACCGGAGGAATGGCCTTTTGACCAGGCTTTTCACATCATACTCAATATTGCTGTAGGTGGTAACTGGGGTGGTCAGAAAGGAATAGACGAAAACATCTTCCCCCAGAAAATGGAGGTGGATTATGTAAGGGTTTATCAGAAAAACCTCCCAAAATAAAGTTTGTGGCCATTTATTTTCGCGACATATACCGATTTGCCTCAAAGCTCACCCTCCGCAGGGTGGTAAATGTCGCTAAACTGTATGGATCATACCAAATGACGAAACTCGCCAAAAAACCGGTACAGTGGGGTGTTCCTATGACCATTTCGTTTGAGCCAACCACAGCATGTAATCTCC
>JAKQGD010000277.1 GCA_029573365.1 Bacteroidota bacterium
AGAAGAAAAAATTTGCCCGCCCTGATAAAAAAGAGGGCAACGATTAAACAAAATAGGTGATTTTTAAATTGTTATTTGCAGTCCGCTGGTGAGGCGGTATGTAATTAACATTATTTTTAAATCAAAATCATAATTTAAATGAAAAACTTGTTTTCGTTTTTTCTAGTCGCAGCCATGTTTCTGTCGACAGTAGTTTCTGCTCAGATTAAAACGCCTGCTGCCAGTCAGACAGCTAAATTTCAAACCACAGTAGGACTTACTGATGTGTCACTGGAGTATTCGAGGCCCAATAAAAACAACCGCAAAATTTTTGGCGACCTCGTAGCCTATGATGTTCTTTGGAGGACAGGTGCCAATAAAAACAGTATCGTTACTTTTTCGGACGACGTTATGGTCGGTGGCAAGGAGCTTAAAAAAGGCAGTTATGCCATTTTTACAAAACCAGGCATGACGAGCTGGGAAGTATATTTTTATTCTGATACCGAAAACTGGGGTACTCCTGAAAAGTGGGATGATGCCAAGGTAGCTGCAAAAGTTATGGTGGCTCCTGCTTCCGTGTCAACAGTAGAAACCTTTACCATCAATGTGGACAATGTAACCAATGAAAGTTTTGTGCTGGACATACGATGGGACAATGTTTCTGTGCCTGTAAAAATCGAAGTGCCTACCGATAAAAAAGTGACTGCCAGCATCACCCAGACCATGGCAGGCCCATCAGCCGGTGATTATTACAATGCCGCCAGATACTACAGAGAGGCCAAGAAAGACCTCAGTCAGGCACTTGCCTGGATGAACAAATCAATCGAAATGGGCAATGACAAGTTTTGGGTTTTGAGACAAAAGTCTCTGATAGAAGCCGATATGGGCAACTACAAAGCGGCCATTGCTACAGCAAATATGTCTCTTGCCAAAGCCAAGGAAGCCGGAAACAACGATTACGTAAAAATGAATACGGACTCCATAGCTGCCTGGTCAAAGAAATAATACCTGGAAATTATTTTAAAAATTGAATCAAAGGGGCACATTTTGTGTCCCTTTTTTTTGCTTAGAAGGGAAAGTCTCTTACAAGGGATTGCAGGAATTCGGGTAGGATATTTGGTCTTGTGACTACGGCTATAAGCATACCCGCTATGGCACCATACATATGAGCTTCGTGGTCGATCATGTCATTTTGTTTGTTGCTCGCCCACGATGAATACCATATATATAAAACGCCAAAAAGGATCGCCGGCACAGGTATTACAGCAAACAGGCCTAGCATACTCCACGGGTGCAGAAGGATGTAAATAAAAAGGATGCCTGCAACACCGCCTGAGGCACCGACACTGGAAAAATAGTGATTTCCTTTATGCCTGTAAAATGTGGGGATATCACCCATCACGATGACCAGAAGATATGTAACCAGAAAAAGTATTTGGCCCACAGGAAACCCAAAATGCATCGAAAAATTGTCTTCGACTACACGTCCGAATTCATGCAGCACGAACATATTGACAAAGAGATGCATAAAATCCCCGTGCACAAAACCTGACGTAAGCCATCTGTAGTATTCGCGGTTTCGGTCTTCGGCAACTGGAAAGTGTTTAAGTTTTGAAAACAGGTCCCTGTTGTTAAAGCAGGCAATGGAAATAACGCATGTAATGATAACAATCCCAAGTGTAACTGTCATGAATTATAATTTATTTTTTATGGATGGTAATGTCATCGATTGTGATATTTTTCGTTTTTGATAATGGTATAAGCCCTGTACAATTGTTCTGCAAGAATCAGTCTTGCCATCTGGTGGGTAAATGTCATCTGAGACAAAGACAGAGAGTCAGAAGCTCTTTCCCTGATTTTCCTGTTATGGCCATAGGCACCTCCGATGAGAAAAACAAGATTTTTAGTGGATCGGTTCTGTAGGTCAGCTATATAATCCGCTAGTTTTTCTGAGGTCATCATCTTCCCTTTTTCGTCCAGCAATATCAGGGTGTCTTCCTGTTTAAGACGGGATAAGACCATAGCTGCTTCACGTTCGGTGGTCTCGTCCGCAGTACTGCCCGGCTTTACATCCTTAAGTTCTACATACTCTAAGCGGCAATAGTGCTTCAGTCTTTCAATATAGACACCTATGCCTTCGCTAAGGTATTTTTCATTTGTCCTTCCTATGCTCCAAATTGACAACTTCATCATCAAATGTAGGCAATAACCCAAATTAAAGACAAATATTTGGACAAAATTATCAGAATAATTATCTTCACACGCCAAAACAATGATTGCATGACTTCGAATGCACAGCAAAATATCAATGTTTGGCTGACGCAGATCAACACTGACTTTAAATCCGCCGTTTCGGTAGATTGTGTCATTTTTGGCTATGATGACAATGCACTCAAAGTCCTGGTGTCTGACTGTGATATGCCTCCTTTCGAACATCAGTGTTCGCTGCTCGGGGATCTCGTGCACTCAGATGAAACCACAGAACAGGCGGCCTCCCGGGTATTGCTTACAAAAACAGGATTCGAAAACGTGTTTCTTGAGCAGGTTCAGGTTTTTAGCGGCATCAACAGGCATCCTTTGGGTAGGGTGATAACAGTTGCCTATTATTCACTCATCAAAATAACTGACGACCACCTCACACATATCCATACACATAAGGGTCTTAAATGGTTGGAAGTCAACAAAATATCATCTCTGGCCTTCGATCATTACGAAATCATGCATTCCAGCTTACGCAAAATGCAGAAGGAAATCAGAGAGCAGCCCATCGGTTTTCATCTGCTTCCGCAAAAATTCAGCCTGCTTCAGTTGCAAAGACTGTATGAGGTCGTCCTCAATATAGAGCTGGATAAAAGAAATTTTCGACGCAAGCTTAAAGGGCTCGGCATTCTCAACGATATCGGCGAAATAGAAGAACTGGTATCACACAGACCTGCCAGGCTGTATGCTTTTGACCAAAGTGTCTATGATAAGAAGAAAAAGACTGGTTTTAGTTTTGATTTATAACGGAGGCTCTAGGTACTGGAAATGACCATTTAGTTCTGCCCTTTTTCTGATCTTTTCTGATTCTCTCACTACCGGAAGCAACTGGTTTAGGTGCTTTATAAGGTATTCCTGCTTTTCTGATTCCAATGTTAGCTGCAATAGCTCCAGTTCCTGCTGGGTGCTGAGCCCTATTTTATGTATAAGGTCCCAGGTCCTGAAGTCCAAATGGTCCGGTATTTTTACATTGGTGATATTCATTACCGTATACAATTCCTTTATGAGGGCTGTAAGTGTAATGTTAAGTTCGGGATCTGTGTCGTCTGTCCATGGCATACGCTCTATATAACCTCCTGGATATAATTTGCCATCGGCTACCTTTTGAAACTCCACAATCCGAAACCATCCGGTGCCAATGGCCTTGATGTCCATCTTACCATCGTTGTACCGTCTGACTATCTGTGCCACCATCATTTCCGTCCCAATTTCCAGTGATTTACCTTCAAAATATGGAGGAATACCAAAAGGAGTTTCCCTGGCAAAACAGTCGTTTATCAGTTGCTTGTAACGTGGTTCGAAAATATGCAGCCTGACCTCTTCGCCTGGAAAGGCGACCATGGACAGGGGAAACATGGGGAGAAACTCCATCTACTTGGATTTTTTAGTGCCTGCAGATACAAGTCTGCAAATCTCCAGTACCGTATCCACACCTCTCTCCATATCCTGTACCGAAACCCACTCATACTTGGAATGTATGGCCTGCTCCCCGGCAAAAAGATTGGGGCAGGGTAGTCCCTTGTGCGAAAGAACAGCACCATCGGTGCCACCGCGGATACTTCCATACTGGGGTTCGATTCCCAGATTTTTCATGGCCTGCAGGGCAAATTTACTAACATGTGGATGTTTGTCAGTCACATCCTTCATGTTTCTGTACTGCTCCCGTACTTCGAGCTTGTACGACGAATTAGGGTATCCATTAAGTACTTCCTCGGTTTTGGCAGCGATGAGGTCAGAATATTCTGTGAGTCTCGCTGTGTTGAAGTCCCGCAGAATAAAGTCCACAGTGGCTGTTTCCAGACTGCCTTGTATCTTGGTGGGATGGATAAATCCTTCTTTCTTTTCAGTGGTCTCAGGCGAAAGCGTCAGTTTTGGCAGCGAAGCCACAACCTCAGAAGCTATCTTGATGGCGTTTTCCATGGTACCTTTGGCATAACCTGGATGAGCACTGACACCGTTTATAGTCAGTTTGACACCGTTTGCCGAAAAATTTTCATCTTCAAAGCAGCCCAGGTCACCAGAATCCAGCGTATATCCAAAATCACAGTCGAGTACCTTGAGGTCTACATTGGCGACACCTTTGCCTATTTCTTCGTCCGTAGTAAAAAGGGCTTTTACTGTACCATGGGGTATGCCAGGATCCTGGGTAAGCTGGTAAAAAGCATCCATGATGATCGCTACACCTGATTTGTCATCGCTGCCTAATAAGGTAAGTCCGCTTGCTGTGACGATGTCGTGTCCGATTTTCTTTGCTAGGGCAGGGTAGTTTTCAGGCGTGATGACCACGGTCTTGTCATCGGGCAACACTATGTCTTGTCCCTTATAATTTTTATGTACAATGGGCTTTACATTCGTTCCGCTGCAGTCGGGAGCCGTGTCCATATGGGCACAGAAAAAAACCTTTGGTGCTCTGGCCACATTTGCTTTAATGGTTGCATATATGTATCCAGCTTCATTGGTAGTATAGCTAACTCCCATTTCATCGAGTTCCTTGCAGAGCAGTTTATGAAGCTTCCATTGTTTTTTTGAGGAGGGAAAGGTTTTACTCAAAGGATCTGCCTGAGTGTCAATTTTGACATATCTGAGAAATCTTTCTTTTACTGTGTATTTCATGGTATGGGTTTTAAAGACCGAAAATTATTACAT
>JAKQGD010000663.1 GCA_029573365.1 Bacteroidota bacterium
ACCCTGGTCATAACAATCTGGGCATCCGAAAGTCCCGTCGGCCCCTTCCCTGAGTTGTGAAGGCACATTGCTGAGCAGAGCCCTGGCCTGTTGGTATTTTTGTGATGGAAGCTCGGTCCAAATATAACTGCCGCCTAAAAACATATCTTCTTTGTCTTCGTACAGGGATGTTTCTGTAAGTTTGAAGACATCAAGGCAATGTTCGCCGGCACACAATCCATATTGGCTGCCAAAAATGAGGTATGTTTCATTGTTTTCCTTGCTGCAGGATGACCACAACAAAGCCATGACCATTAGCATCAAATACATATAACTCTTTGCCGGCATATGCATCATTTGTTAATCTTTGAGAATGTTTCTGCTGATGACAAGTTTTTGAATTTCAGAGGTACCCTCCCCTATGGTGCAGAGTTTGGAGTCGCGGTAAAACTTCTCCACCGGAAAATCCTTGGTATAACCATAACCGCCAAATATCTGGACAGCATCCGTGGCTATCTGTACGCTGATTTCAGAAGCATAGTATTTGGCCATAGCCGAAACAGTAGTAACAGGCTGATGTGTATTTTTAAGGTGAGCTGCCTTTCTGATGAGCAGTTCTGCTGCCTCAATCTTGGTGGCCATGTCTGCCAGTTTAAAAGAAATGGCTTGAAAATGGGCAATCGGCTGCCCAAACTGCTCTCTCTCTTTTGCGTACTTTACCGATGCCTCGTAGGCTCCCTTGGCTATACCGAGGGCAAGGGCAGCGATACTGATTCTGCCACCGTCCAGAATTTTCATGGACTGGATAAAACCTTCGCCCACATTGCCGAGGACCTGAGATTCATGTATCCTGCAGTTGTCAAAAATCATTTCTGCTGTCTCAGAGGCACGCATACCTAGTTTGTTTTCTTTTTTACCGCCCGAAAAGCCGGGTGTTCCCCTTTCCACGATAAAGGCCGTAATACCTCTACTATCGAGCAAATCGCCTGTACGGGCCAGCACCACGGCCACATCCCCTGACCTTCCATGCGTTATCCAGTTTTTAGCACCGTTTATTACCCAATGGTCTCCGTCCTTTGAAGCTATACATTTCATACGCATGGCATCAGAGCCCGTATTGGCTTCTGTCAGGCCCCAAGCTCCAATCCACTGGCCGGAAGCAAGTTTAGGCAGGTATTTCTTTTTTTGTTCCTCATTTCCAAAGGCCAGGATATGGCCCGTACAAAGGCTGTTGTGTGCTGCCAGACTCAGGCCTACCGAACCGCACACTTTTGCTATCTCAACAATGATGCTTACATATTCATGATAACCCAAACCGGCTCCACCATATTCCTCCGGAACCAGCACGCCCATAAATCCCTGGTCGCCCATGGCCCGCATGGTTTCAGCAGGAAAATACTGTGATTCATCCCATTCCATGACATTGGGCAATATGTGTTGTCTGGCAAATTGCATGGCCGATTCCTCTATCATCAGCAGACTGTCCGTCGATTGTGTATGCATCATTTATTGTTGTTATTGGTATTGCTAAAACGGGAGGTAAAGATAATTGTTTTGCCGCTTAGGCGAATAAAATTCCTTCCTGTCGGACGAAAACGGTAACTTTGCTTCGGAAAACAACCGTCAATTTGCGTATTATCAATCAATTTTGCCAACTTAAATCCATGCCTCTGCCGGTACGTGCTCTGGCAGCCACTTTTTTTGTATTTTTGTTTTGGTGCAATGCCTGTGGACAGACCGACTGGACAGATGACCTCGATTACTTAAAAAGCGAACTGCCGCACCTCCACACTGACCTGTTCCATTTACTGCCAAAAGAAGAGTTTGATGAGGGTATTGAACAGTTAAAAAAACTCAATGGAAAAATTACCGATGAAGCCATGGCCATTAAAATTCAGCAGTTAATCTGCAAAGTAGGCGATGCACATACATCGGTATACTTTTGGAATCATCTGGATAAGACCATTTTGCCATTCTACCTTTATTTTTACAAGGAAGGTCTTTTTATCACTGGCGAATATGAAGACAACGAATCGATGCTGGGCCATAAATTATTAAAAATAAACGGACATCCCCTGGCTGAGATCATCGACAGCATGAGCACCCTGATGGTGATACAAGGCGAAAATTCAATAAAAGCCAACATACCTAATTTAATAACCTCACTGCCCCTTCTCCTGCATTTTGGTTTCGTAAAAAATGATAAAAAAGTAGAAATCGAAACCGAAAACTACTATGGTATCCCCACCATAAAAAAAATCACTCCCAGAAAGGTCGAAAAACTGGATTATGAAGAATATTCATCTATCAGGATTTCAAGGAGAAAGGAAAAACGGCCGACATCAAAGAAAAATTTTGACTTTGTTTACAAAAAAGAAAGTGAAACACTGTATTTTATTTATAACAGGGCAAGAGGAAGGGAAACCGATGAAAATACACGTGGTTTTGATTCACTTTTAATGTTGACAAACTGCCATAAAACGGTATCAACATCTAAGCCTTCGTACCCTCCGTTTGCTCCATTTGCTGATTCATTGATTTCCGTCATGCAAACAAAGCCATTAAAAAAGCTCGTAATTGACCTCAGCCAAAACAGAGGGGGAAGTATAAGCCTTGCAAACAGTTTGTTTCAAAAAATGAAATCCCTCCTCAAAGACAAACCTAAAGCAAAGGTCATTGTCATCATTGGCAGGAAGACCGGTTCGGCGGCCATCATCCATGCCATTGAACTCAAAAGAAATTTAAACGCCATTGTCATAGGTGAACATGCCGGCTCAAAGGTAAATTTTTTTGGAGGCGTGGATTCAAGATACCTTTTAGGCACTTGTCTTAAAATATATTTTTCGCGTGGGTTTGTACGTAATGTTCTGGATGCCAAACAAGGAAATGAGGTTTTTGCTCCGGATATTATTTTGGAAGACAGGTTTGTAGACGATGTTTCGGGATTGGATCCTGTGTACGAATGGATTAAGAATCATTGATCTTTAGCCTCTGAAGATGATCAAACAGCTGGAGATAAAGGTTTTCCCTGACAAGTTGCATGACCGACAGTTGCACGAACAAATGCTCCACAGTCAGCTCAAGGCATATAAAGGGAAGGTCCGTGAACTTAGGTTGATACGAAGATCTATCGATTCACGAGGCAGCCGGCCTTTGTACATATTAAGATTTGAAGCTTACATCGACGAGCCATACACGGCTCCTGAACCTGTCTGTCACAGGTACAGGGATGTATCCGGCAGTCAGAGAGTCATCATCGTGGGTTCTGGTCCTGCAGGCTATTTTGCAGCACTGCAATGTCTGGAGGAGGGATTCAAGCCGCTTGTCCTGGAGCGTGGCAAAGATGTGCGGGCACGGCGTAGAGACCTCAGAGCCCTGCAGCAGGAAGGTGTAGTACATCCCGATTCCAATTATTGTTTTGGCGAGGGCGGTGCAGGCACCTATTCGGACGGAAAACTTTATACCCGGTCCGGAAAACGGGGACCGATAGAAAAAGTGCTCCATATCCTGCATGAGCACGGAGCTACAGAAGATATCCTCATTGATGCTCATCCACACATAGGCAGCAACAAGCTGCCTAATATCATTGCAGCCATACGGCATACCATCGAAAAATTTGGCGGAGAGGTCAGATTTGAAAGCAGGGTTACAGACCTTTTGGTCTCCGCAGGTAAAATCAAAGGTGTGATGTGCGGCACCACAGAATACATGGCCGAAGATGTCATCCTGGCTACCGGACATTCTGCCAGAGACATTTACTATCTGCTCTACAACAAAGGAATAAAGATTGAGGCAAAACCATTTGCTTTGGGCCTCCGCATAGAGCACAGTCAATCGTTTATCGACAAGGTGAGATACCACCAGGAAAACAGAGAAGAAAACTTGCCTGCCAGCAGTTATGCTGTGGTCAGCCAGGTACAGAACAAAGGAGTTTTTTCTTTTTGTATGTGTCCCGGCGGTCTTGTGGTCCCCGCGGCAACAGCTCCCGGAGAAATAGTGGTAAATGGTATGTCTTTGAGCCGCAGAGACAGCCCATATGCCAATTCCGGCTATGTCACTTCCATTGAGCCTGAAGAACTGGAGGCACTGGGATACAAGGGTCCTCTGGCGTGCCTGGAATTTCAGGCTGAGGTCGAACACAGGATGTTTGTAGCAGGTGATGGATCTCAAAAAGCACCTGCACAGCGTGTCCTGGATTTTGTACAAGGAATTCCATCCGCGGAGCTCAATCCGACATCTTATATTCCCGGACTGCTACCGGCACCACTGCATGACATATTGCCCGGCTTTGTTTACAAGAGGCTCAGAGACGGTTTAGTTGACGCAAACAAGAAGATGAAAGGTTTTATTACCAATGACGCCAACATCATAGGTGTAGAGAGCAGGACATCTTCGCCTGTACGTATTCCGAGGGATGCCGACAGCTATCTGCACCCCGGTGTGGATGGCCTTTACCCATGTGGCGAAGGGGCCGGTTATGCAGGAGGCATAGTATCAGCAGCCCTTGACGGTCAAAATGTAGTGCTGGCTCTT
>JAKQGD010000285.1 GCA_029573365.1 Bacteroidota bacterium
TTATATATATGTTTTTCTAATATATTTAATAATCCCATTTTTTTTTAGCGGACTATTGTATATATAGAAAATCAATTACTTACAAACATATTTAAAATAAAAAAATTCAAAATTACCCAAAATGGGTTATTTCCTTTGGTAACAAAAAATCACTTTTCGCCACTCACCTTTAAAACCATGCCATGGAAAAGGGTGTTTTAAAAGTCACAAATCGGTCACACAAAATGTATAATACCGGCATCACAGACAATCCCCTGCTACTTCCTTTCAGCACCCCGTACGGTGTACCTCCCTTTGACATCATCAGCGAAGACCAATATCTGCCGGCATTTGAGTCTGCCATGGAAGTCCATAAAAAGGAAATAGATTGCATAGCTGCTGACCCTGCGCCGGCTACCTTTGCCAATACCATCGAGGCCCTCGACCGGTCAGGGAAGCTGCTGCATGATGTGAGTTCCATTTTTTACAATATACTGTATGCTGAGTCAAATGAGGACCTTGACAGGATCTCGGAAGACCTCTCCCCGCTTTTGGCCAGGCACCAGGATTATATAGCACTCAACACAGAGTTGTTTGCCCGGGTGCGGGCTGTTTGGGACCACACAGATAAGCGTACCCATAGCGAAGAGCAGTGGGAGCTGCTGGATAAAACATATAAATCGTTTACCCGCAACGGAGCTCTGCTCTCCGACATTGACAAGAATAAGATACGGTCGATAAACGAAGAGCTCTCCATGTTATCCCTTAAATATGGCCAGAATGTACTGGTCGACAGCAATGAATACAGGCTAGTAATCGACGATGAGTCAGACCTTGCAGGGCTGCCTCAAGATGTGATCTATGCAGCGGCAGATCTAGCTGAGGCCGAAGGTTTGGCGGGTAAATGGGTTTTCACGCTTCAGAATCCGAGCGTTATGCCTTTTCTGCATTATGCAGAAAACCGGATGCTGCGGCGGCAGATATGGCATGCCATGCAAAACAAAGGCAACAACGGCAACGCCTGCGACAACAACGAACTGGCTGTAAAAATTGCAAACCTAAGGCTCGAGAGAGCTAAACTTTTGGGATATGATAGCCATGGACATTATGTGCTGGAGGAGCAAATGGCCTCCACACCAGAAAAGGTTATGGAACTCCTGGATAAATTATGGAAACCGGCAGTCAATAAAGCCATAAAGGAAGCTGAAGAGATTTCGCAGATGATTTCCGATGAAGGTGGCGATTTCCATCTGGCACCCTATGACTGGAGGTACTACGCCGAAAAGATCAGGCAGAAAAAATATGACCTGGACGAAAATGAACTCCGGCCATACTTCAGCCTTCAGAATGCCATCCATGGCATTTTTATCTGTGCCGAAAAACTTTATGGCCTGACATTTGTCGAAAGACATGACCTGCCAGTTTATCATCCGGAAGTTACGGTGTACGAAGTGCGTGAAACTGTGGGTACAGTGACCGGCATTTTGTACATGGACTTCCACCCCAGAAAAGGAAAAAGAAGCGGAGCCTGGATGACATCTTACCGGCAACAATACTCAGAAAATGGACAGAGAATAATCCCCATTATATCCATCGTGTGTAATTTTTCAAGGCCCGCCTCTGATGCACCATCCCTGCTGACGCTGGATGAAGTAAATACACTTTTTCACGAATTTGGGCATGCCCTCCATGGCCTGCTGTCTGATGTAAGGTACAAATCGCTGGCAGGTACCAGTGTACCGACTGACTTTGTGGAATTGCCATCACAGATCATGGAAAACTGGGCGACAGAATCCGAAGTACTCGGACTATATGCCCATCATTATCAAACCGGTCAGCCCATGCCCGGCTCACTCACAGACAAGATAGATAAGGCAGCTAAATACGGCCAGGGTTTTGCATCCACAGAATACCTTGCGGCATCGCTGCTTGATATGGCTTACCACACCATCACCCAACCCCTGACCCAAAGTGCCTCTGACTTTGAGGAGCAAACTTTACTATCAAGGCATCTGATACCGGAGATTATCCCGAGGTATAGGACCACCTACTTTAACCATATATTTGCGTGGGGCTATTCTGCCGGGTATTACAGCTATATATGGTCAGAAGTGCTGGACAGCGATGCGTATGAGGCTTTTAAAGAAAAAGGAATTTTTGACACCAATACAGCAACAGCTTTCCGCAAAAATATCCTGGAGCGTGGTGGATCAGCAGAACCGATGGAGTTGTACCGGAGATTTAGAGGGCAGGATCCCGCCATACACCCATTGCTCATTAAAAGGGGCCTTGCCGGCGAATAGACCTACACCTGGTCAGGCGTAATCCACTTGGCTTTGAGTGGAGCATCATACTTTTGCAGCATAGCCATAAGCTCGACAATGTCACCGGCTACATGGAGCATTTCACGGTTGTGAATTCTGAGCAGATTTTTCGCAACCATGTGGTCCGTAAAGGTAATCAGATTATCATAAAAACCACCCGAGTTAAGGATGCCAAGGGGTTTTTTATGCAGGCCCAGCTGACCCCAGGTGAGCCATTCAAACATTTCGTCCATGGTGCCGTAACCTCCGGGGAGAACCAGGGCGGCGTCTGACCTTTCATGCATCACCGTCTTCCGTTCGTGCATAGAAGCGACACGGACCATTTCTGTAAGTCCGTCGTGGGCGATTTCCCTGTTGGTGATAAAATCCGGAAGCACGCCTGTGACAAGTCCACCGTTTTCCAAAACCGCATCAGCAATGATACCCATAAGGCCTACCCTCGCTCCGCCGTATACCAGCCTGATGCCCTGCTTCGCCAGATATTTCCCCACGGACCTGGCATCTGCGGCATAGGACTCCTCATTTCCGGCCGATGACCCGCAAAAAACAGCTACTGCTTTGATATCATTCATGGCTGCAATCCGTATTTGCTACGAAAGTAAGGAATTACGTTATTTCTGCCTAACTTTGCGGCCTTAAAATAATTCGTCTTTTTATGTCAGTCAAGGTTTTTAAGTTTGGAGGAGCCTCAGTCAGAGATGCAGAAGGATTCAGAAATGTAGGTTCCATACTTAAAAAATATAGTGATGATAAGATTGTTGTGGTCGTCTCGGCCATGGGCAAAACCACCAACGCCCTCGAAGAAGTAGTTAAAAGTTATTATGCCGGAGACGGAAAGACTTCTCAGCTATTGGATGCCATCCGAACAGGACACGAAAACCTGATAAGAGAGTTGCTGACCACTCCGGCTGAAGCCCTTGATGATCTCAATGATACTTTTGTGCAGCTGGACTGGATCCTCGAAGAGGAACCTCATGAAGACTTTGACTATACCTATGACCAGATAGTGTCCATAGGAGAACTTCTTTCATCACAGATTCTGGCTTCATATATAAAAAGCCTGGGCATTAACAGCCGTTGGCTCGACGTGCGGGATATCATCCTGACGGACAATACCTACAGAGATGCCCGCATACAGTGGGAGGCCACTCAAAAAAACAGCAGAGATAAGCTGTTGCCCATGCTGTCGGAAGTAAACCACGTCATCACCCAGGGATTTATCGGATCTACGAGCGAAAACTTTACCACCACCCTGGGCCGCGAAGGATCAGATTATACAGCCGCTATCCTTTCTTATTGTCTCGATGCTGACAGCATGCACATATGGAAAGACGTGCCGGGAGTACTGACAGGTGACCCCAGAATTTTTGACGAGGTCATCAAACTCCCCAGGCTTTCGTATAAAGAAGCCATAGAAATGACTTATTACGGAGCCAAGGTTATCCACCCCAAAACCATTAAGCCCATTCAAAACAAGCAGATACCCCTCTTTGTAAGGCCCTTTTTGGATCCTGCAAGCGAAGGTACAGTCATCAGCGACGAAAAGGAACTCAGCTATCCGCCGGTGATTGTCATCGAGCACGACCAGGCCTTGCTGCACATATCGACCAATGACTTTTCGTTTGTAGCCGAACACCACCTGAGCATGATTTTCAGCCTGCTGGCAAAATTCAGACTCAAGGTCAATATGATGCGTAATACAGCCATCAGCTTTACTGTATGCGTAAACAACATTCCCGAAAGGATACAAAAGTTTGAAGCTTCGTTGGGTTCTGAATTTAAGATGGTCACAGACAACGACCTGGAACTCATCACCATCCGACACTTCAACGACGAAGTACTCAAGGACATGAAAAAAAACAAGCTCATCCTCTTTGAAGAGAGACTTCAGGATACGGTGCAAATGGTAGTGCGAAATCTCCCGAGAATGAAACGCAAGGAAAACGTCTGATTTCTGACCCATGGCAAAACTGAGACAAAATCACAGCACCCAGGGCAAAGGATTGCAGACCACCTTCCGCATGGTGATTGTCCTGTTTCTGGCCATAGCACTGCTGGCCGGCGGTTTTATTTTTTACCGCAAACAGCTTTTTATGAAAACCGCAGCACCGGCACAAACCGTAACTGGAGCCGACGAACGTACGTATCTGCCAGCGGCCACAGGCGAGGTAGTGCACCACAGGCATTATTCGCTTTCGTACATAGAAAAATGGGAACAGGCCGAATGGACAGCTTACACCATGGACCGTCATATGCTCAATGCCGAAAATGTGGACAGAACCGGACACTTCAACCCCGACTACAACGTCACCACAAGGTCTGCATACCACAGGGATTACAGCAATTCGGGCTTTACCCGTGGTCATCTGGTACCGGCAGGGGATATGGCCTTTGATACACTGCCGATGAGAGAATCATTTTATATGAGCAATATGTCCCCTCAACTCCGCGAATTTAACAATGGAGTATGGAAGGAACTCGAGGAAAACGTCAGGGACTGGACCTACAAAGCGGGCAGGTTGTAT
>JAKQGD010000312.1 GCA_029573365.1 Bacteroidota bacterium
CAGTCAAGACCCGAGTTGTCAGAATACATCAAACTGTTTTTTCCGGATGATGTAATCATCAGATAGGGTTTATTATCATAAAAAAACAAATTGCTGCCATTGACCGATATCGTGCCCGGAATTCTTGACAGGATATGAGTGATGACGCCGTTGTTTTCAAGTAAAATCCAGATGTTGTTATTGGATTTATTCTCCGAGGTAGTTCCTCCCGACAAAATAAGGTACTTTGAATAGGATGTGGGTATGTCTACTTTTGTAGCAGAAAAATCCTTTAACGGCAAATTTGCCGGGAGTCGATTCAGAGGCTTCAACACGGAAAAATTTTCAGTTTGTACGAAGGTAAGCATACCGTTAATTTCTGCAGCAGCCAGGATATTGCCGGGGGTTGCCTGAGGAAGTTCTCCATAAATGGCTTTTATTGTGTGTGCGGTGACAATCCTACTCCAGTTGGCGCCGTCGGCCGATTGATAAACCGCTCCTGTGGTTGTGTCGAGGCCGTAAGCGGCATTGTTGACAGTTATCAGAGAGGAAAGCTGCAGTGTGGAAGGAAGGCCTGTCAGGGCTACCGTAGCCCAGTCTGCTCCGTTATTGCTGTTGGCAGACTTCGCCTGTATGGCCGTACCGGTATTGAAATAAGTGATGAACCGGTTTTTGAGAGCGATAGTTTTCTGAGACACAACAAGGGCAGGCAGATAACCGGAACTTCTTTGCTCCCATCCAAGAAAATAGGGATCTTCCTGATATATATTCAGTTGAAATTCATATGATTTTTTTGTGATGCCGTCGGGGGCTGTTGTGATGATCTTCTTTAACCGGGCTATCGCCACAGAGTCTGACTGTATCCAATTATATGTACTGTCGGGATCCAGTGTGAGTTGTACCAAGGCATAGGGGCTGTAGGTGCTGACGCCAGTAATATTGAGCAACACACTATCTGCCCTAAACAAATATGGCAGCGGATCCTTGTTGAATATTTTCCCGTTTATCTGATCAATGGTAAATTTAGTGGCAGACAATACGTCGGATGTGTCGGTAGCAGATGAGAGTGAAAAAGCATAAATTTGT
>JAKQGD010000323.1 GCA_029573365.1 Bacteroidota bacterium
TAAGTCTTGGTACGCCAACTACCGGCGATAATTGTCCGGGACAGACAGCAGCCAATAACTTTACTTCGCTGTTTCCATCAGGACAGGTGCCCGTAGGTATCCATTCTGTTATTTGGACAGTCACCGATGCAGCAGGCCGGATAGCTTCATGCACACAGACGGTCACTGTGGTGGACAATCAGAACCCGACCATCACTTGTCCACTCAGTGTCACAGCAAATGCCAATCCTGGTCAGTGCTATGCAACTGGCGTCAATCTGGGTACGCCAACTACAGGTGACAATTGCGGTGTACAAAGCACCATAGCCAGGCTGGGAAGTGTTGTTATAACTGGTACTACTCAGTTTCCTGTAGGGGTAAATACCGTGACATGGACTGTAACTGACCTGAGTGGAAGAACTGCCTCGTGCTCACAGACGGTCACGGTCACCGATAACCAGAATCCGACCATCACCTGCCCTCCTAATCAGGAAGCCCCGCTAAACAACAATTGCATGCTTACAGTTCCGGACCTCAGGCCACTGGTCGGAAGATCAGACAATTGTGGCACCACCACTATTACACAGTCTCCGGTACAAGGAACGGTTATAGCATCAGGACATTTAATGACACATACTTTTACGTTTACCGTCACTGACAATGCCGGACTCACGGCCTCTTGTTCCATAACGGTTACCGCCAAGGACAATACAGGACCTGATATCGTTTGTTCGCCAAAGAAGACCATTTCCATCAGTGATTTTCCGGAATTACCGGCTGCTTCATTTGTCACTTCAGCCACTGACAACTGCGGAGGAACACTGACATACCAGGTCCGAAGGATGGGTAATATCTGCGGTGGCACTACCGCAGATGATTTTGGAAATTATGCAAAATTTTGCTGTGATGATGTCAACAAAACCATCGTAATAGTGGTGCGTGTCACCGATCAAAGAGGCAATTTTACCGAATGTATGGTTTCTGTTATGGTCATGGACAACCTGGCTCCGGTCATCGTCACTCCTTTACCTGATATTTCTGTCAGTTGTGAATATCCGCTCAACCTTAACAATCTCACAGCTTTCGGTACCCTTGTACCCTCAGGCAGCACCCCACAAAACATTGTGATAGCAGATCCCGGAAATCCGTTTTATCCCACAGGCATAGCCGGCCAGGATGGCGTCTATTCCGACAATTGTCCCGGAGCTGTAGTGACTGTGACTACAAGAAACATGCTCACCATGTGCAATACAGGCCAGATCAAAAGAGATTTTGTCGTGACAGACATTGGTGGAAACACCAGGCTGTTTACACAAACTATTTATGTGCAGGACGTGCATCCGTTTGTTCTCATCAATATCACCTGGCCTTCTGCAAATGTAGACTATTTTGACTGCAATGATTCTGACCCTGATACTTCAGTAACAGGAGCTCCTGTATTTAACAATGACAAATGCAGTATGGCGGCAGCCACACATTCTGACGAGACCTTCTCTCATCCTCTGCATTGCAAGGTAGTGAGGAGGACCTGGACGGTCATTGACTGGTGCCAATACAGGACCAATGTACCCAACAGTCCCGGCAAATGGACATTCGTCCAGACCATAAACATCAAAAATACCGTGGCTCCGACCATCACCCCTAAGACTTGCCGGGATACTGTCATTTGTGCCCCGTTTGCCGATTGTGCAGCCACCGTGACCTTCAATGCCACCGGAACCGATGACTGTCTGCCTGTAAACATCTCATGGACATACAAGATCGACCTCGACAACAATGGCGGAGCCCCTGATTTTACAGGTACAGGAGCTGCAGTGACCAGGTTGTATCAACTGGGTACTCACAAGCTTACCTGGGAGGCCAGGGATGGGTGCAGCAACGTGTCAACGTGTTCATTCCTGTTTACCATAAAGGACTGCAAAGTTCCGTCAGCCATAGCCATGCAGGGACTGGCTGTAGATCTGTCTTCGATGGGAATGGCCACCATCCGTGCCGTGGATTTCAATAATTTCAGCTCAGACAACTGCACCCCCGCCGATAAGCTCAAATTCTCGTTTTCCTCAAATACAAACAATACTACTATGGTCCTCACCTGCAGCGACCTGGGTACTAAACCGATAGAAATGTGGGTAACAGATCTGGCAGGAAATCAATCAAAGGCCAATACCTTTATATCTGTGCAGGATCATTACGGAGTTTGTGGCAACAATACCAACAATATCCAGATTTCCGGTAGGATCTACACCGAAGAAAAGGCACAGCTGGCAGAAGCTAAAATCCTAGTGGACGGTGGCGAAACCGAAAGATATGTGATGACAGACACCAGCGGAAGATTCAGGTTTGATCAGCTGCAGATGTACAATAATTACCAGGTTGCTTCTTTCAAGGATGATGATGCTGCAGCAGGTATATCCACACTAGACCTTGTCATGATCCAGCGACATGTCCTGGGCCTTCAAAATCTGGGGTCACCTTACAAGCTGATAGCGGCTGACGCCAATAACTCTCAGAGCATCACTGCTGCAGACCTTGTGGAGCTGAGAAAACTGGTGCTCGGTGTTCAGGATAATTTTTCTAAAAATACTTCCTGGAGATTTGTAGATGCAGGGTATCAGTTTGAAGATCCGGCCCACCCATGGCCGTTCAATGAGGTTATAAATTACGAAAACCTGGACGCCAACATGATGCAGTCAGACTTTATCGCCATAAAGGTGGGTGATGTCAACGGCACAATGTCAGAAAACATTCTGGGCACTACCTCTGGAAGACCGGATGCAAGCATAGACATATACACTGAGCAGGCAAACCTTACAGCAGGCGAGGTTGTATCCATTCCTGTCAAGGCAAGTGACCTGACTGGTGTGCTGGGCCTTCAGTTTACCATAGATCTCGGCCCGGAACTTAAATTTATAGGAATAGAGCCGGCAGGGCTTCCTTTGGCAAAGGAACATTCGGCTTTAGCCAGAAAAGGCGGTCGCACCTATTTATCAGTTGCATACGAAAATGCCAGGGGTATACAGCTTGTTCAGGATGAGGTTCTCTTTAATGTTGTAGTATCGGCAGAAAGGGCCACTGACCTGGAGGATGCCCTTAATTTTGGAGATGCGGTCACTAAGTCGCTGGCTATAAACAACAAACTCAGGGAAACAAATATCCGATTTGAGATGAGGAGCCGGCGGACATCCGCAGATCAGCCGCTGCTGTCTCAGAACACTCCCAATCCATTTGGCGCCATGACGACACTCCCGGTCTTTGCCAATAAAGACGGAAATGTGACGCTGCAGATATTTGACTCACGTGGAGTAGCTCTTTGGAGTGAAAACTTACCTGTGCGAGCCGGAAACAATGAAATTATCCTGACTGACAAGCAGCTGGGAAACAAATACGGAATCTTCCTGTGCAGGGTAAAATCAGGTCCTGACGTGCAGACCATCAAAATGCTGAGAGTGGAGTAAACCCTAATAAAAAAGGCCGGAAAATCCGGCCTTTTTTATTTCTTACATTTTTCATTTATTCTCCTTCGTCACTAGAGTCGGTACCAGGCTCCACATGTCCTGGCTGGTATTTTTCCTTGATTTTGGTTTCTATTTCTGTGGCTAGCTCAGGATTGTCCGTAAAAAACTGCTTGGCTCCCTCACGACCTTGGGCTATCTTGGTGCCCTCGTAGCTAAACCACGAACCGCTTTTGCCTATGATACCTGTCTCCACGCCCAGGTCCACTATTTCTCCTGTCTTGGATATACCTTCGCCAAAGATGATATCAAATGTAGCCACTCTGAATGGTGGCGCCAGCTTATTTTTGACTACTTTGACCTTGACAGGATTTCCTACCGTATTGCCGTCCTTGTCCTTGATGGCGGTACCGGATTTGCGTATGTCTAGCCTGATAGACGCATAAAACTTAAGGGCATTTCCGCCTGTAGTAGTCTCAGGATTTCCAAACATGACGCCAATCTTCTCCCTGAGCTGATTGATAAAAATACAACAACAGCCGGTACGGCCTATGGTAGCTGTAAGCTTACGCAATGCCTGTGACATGAGCCTTGCCTGAAGTCCTACCTTGGAATCACCCATTTCGCCTTCGATTTCGCTTCTGGGTACCAGTGCGGCGACAGAGTCGATAACTATGATGTCTATGGCACCTGATCTGATGAGGTTTTCGGCTATCTCGAGAGCCTGTTCACCATTGTCGGGCTGTGATATAAGAAGGTCTTCGGTATTGACTCCCAAATTTTCTGCATAAAACCTATCAAAGGCATGTTCTGCGTCTATGATGGCGGCAATGCCTCCCTGCTTCTGACATTCTGCAATGGCATGTATCGCAAGAGTCGTCTTGCCGGAGGATTCCGGACCATATATCTCCACTATCCTGCCTTTGGGCAAGCCGCCAATACCCAGAGCTATGTCGAGGCCCAGAGAGCCGGTGGATATGGAATCAACATGGACCACCTGCTTATCTCCCAGTTTCATGATGGTGCCTTTGCCATAGGTTTTGTCAAGTTTGTCCATGGTCAGGGCCAGGGCTTTTAGCTTTTCTTCTTTTTCTTTAGACATATGTTTACAATTGAAAATTAAGAAAGCAAAGATAGGATTTTTTTATATATAAATTTATTCGATGTTTCTTTCTTTTTATAACTGCCGTAGCTATTTTTGGCATATCAAAACAAAACAAATGGACAAGAAACCCTGGCTCAGACACTACCCTGCAGGTGTACCGGAATCCATAGACCCTTCACGCTACCCCACATTGATGGACTTTGTATCCGAATGTTTCGGTAGGTATCAGGAGAGAAATGCATTTGAATGTATGGGCAAAATCATCACCTACGGAGAGGCCGATGAGCTGTCCACAAGGTTTGCCGCCTACCTGCATTCAAGGGGCCTCGAGCCGGGAGACCGCATAGCATTGATGATGCCCAATCTGCTCCAATATCCGGTGGCAGTTTTCGGGGCACTTAAAGCAGGGCTAATCATCGTCAATACCAATCCTCTGTATACTCCCCGGGAAATGCAGTTCCAGTTTGAAGACAGCGGTGTCCAAGCTATAGTTATCCTGGAAAATTTTGCCGCCAACCTGGAGTCTATTATCGACAAGACAAAAATAGACATTGTCATCCTTACCAGTATCGGCGAAATGCTCGGAACACTCAAAGGTACCCTGGTCAACCTTGCCGTAAGGCATCTTAAAAAGATGGTTCCGTCACATAATCTGAAAAATACAGTAACATTTGGCCATGCCTTAAAAGAAGGAAAAAAATTTACAATCAAACCTTTTAGTTCGGGGCCTGAAAATGTAATCGTCCACCAGTATACAGGAGGTACCACAGGCATTTCCAAGGGTGCCATGCTCACCAACAGAAGTATGGTAGCCAATATGCTGCAAATCAGCACCTGGATGAAAGGGCAGCTTACAGACGGTAAAGAGATCACTCTGTCTCCGCTGCCGATGTATCACATCTTTGCATTTGCCGTCAATTGTCTGGCCATCATAAGTTACGGTGCTCATACAGTCCTCGTCACCAATGCACGCGACCTTAAAAGTATCATCAAAGAATTTAAACGCAATAAGATAAGTCTAATGACCGGCCTTAACACCCTGTTTAACGCCCTGCTCAACGACGAAGAATTCAGAAAATGTGACTTTTCAGCTCTAAAGGCTACGGTAGGTGGCGGTATGGCCATACAAAAAGTCGTCGCTGACAGATGGAAGGAAGTGACCGGTTGTGTACTGACCGAAGGATATGGTATGACCGAGTCATCACCCCTGATTTCTGTCAATCCTCTGGACGGCACCGGAAAAACGGGCAGCATTGGCCTGCCTGTATCATCTACTGAAATCAGGATAATAAAAGATGACGGAACAGAAGCTGTCTATGGCGAGGATGGCGAAATACAGTGCCGGGGGCCGCAAGTTATGAAAGGCTATTACAACCAGCCCAGCGAGACGGCCCGGACAATCACTTCTGACGGATGGCTTTGCACCGGGGATATAGGACATATGGACGAGGAGGGCTTTATGTATATTGTTGACCGTAAAAAAGACATGATCCTCGTCAGTGGATTTAACGTCTATCCTAATGAAATCGAAAATGTGGTCTCGTCTCATCCTGGAGTCCTTGAAGTAGCAGCAGTCGGCGTACCTGACGAAAAATCCGGTGAAGTCGTTAAAATATTTGTGGTCAAAAAAGACAAAAATCTTGACAGAGATGGGTTGCTTGCCTACTGTAAAGAAAATCTAACCGGATACAAGGTACCAAAACACATTGAATTCCGGGATGAACTTCCTAAAACCAATGTGGGTAAGATCCTCCGCAGAGCATTGAGATGACATGACTAAATCAGGAACAATATACATGTTTCCATGCCCTATATCAGAAGGGGATATTGGGAGCCTTTCGGCCAATGAACTTGCCAAACTGCACCAAACCACCCATTTTCTGGTAGAAAAAGCCAAAACGGCTCGTCATTTCCTAAAAGCCTCAGGGCATCCTCTTCCAATCGCTCAGCTTACCATCTCAGAAATCACAGATGACAAAACGGAAACGGACCACTTTCTCCGTCAAGTCCTTAACGGGACAGATATCGGCATTATTTCTGAGGCGGGATGTCCGGGAATTGCCGATCCGGGAGCCGAAGCTGTTTCTTGGGCACACATACATGGCGTAAAAGTAGTGCCCTTTGCAGGGCCGTCATCCATTTTTATGGCACTTATGGCCAGTGGTTTTTCGGGTCAGTCTTTTGCATTTCACGGATATCTGAGCAATAAAAACCCTGCTCTGAGTCAGCAACTTCGTTCGCTGGAGTCTGCCATGCTAAAAACAGGTCAGACCCAGATATTCATGGAGACACCTTACAGAAACGGATTTATGACTGAGACCATCCTGACAACCCTAAGGGAGTCAACCCGACTTTGTATCGCCTGCAGCATAGGTGCTCCGGACGAAGACATCAGACAAATGAGCGTCGCCCGATGGAAGGGATCCGATACATCGGTATTTCACAAAAGGCCTGCCATTTTTCTCATAGGCAGTACATGATAAACTTCGGCATCTGTCCCGTTTGCGACAAAATTCAAAAAAAAATGGCCAGTGCTATTGACAAAACCAAAATTAAAGCTTATATTTACACAAAATAAAAGTCAGTCAACACCCGATTCTTCGCTACAGGATTATTTATTTAATGGGTTTATTAAAAGCTATGCTGGCAAATTTTCACTTATTTATATTATTTAGTAATTAAGTATTATTCTGTTTTATTAATTCAAACATAAATTTTTTATGCCATGATGAATCTTGAAGTTAGGGCTATAATGACCAAGGATCCGGTGGTGGCACAGCCGGACCAAACCATAGACCAGGTGTCAAAACTGATGATGGAGTCCCAATTCCAGCAATTGCCCGTAGTAGACAAAGGCAAGTTGGTGGGCATGGTGACCGCTTATGACCTTTGGAAAGCAAACCTTACTGGACACAATTCTGATCTGAAAATCAGCGACGTCATGACTACCAAGGTGGTTAAAATCACTCCAAAAGACAAGGTAGGCACAGCGGCAGAGTTGTTTGCAGACAGGCGGTTTAAAACCCTTCCCGTTGTAAATCTGGAAAATGACCTAAAAGGTGTAGTAACCGCATTTGACGTCATCAGGACCGTTTTTAACGAAGAGTACCCACGGCCTATTTTGTTTGAGCAGGAGTTTGTACACTGAGAATTTATTTGTCCGGCCTATTGTAATTTTATTATCAACAGGCGGCAGTCTGACTTGCTGAAAGTGTGTGTGTACCCAGTCACACAGATAAGTGACAAAGACTTATAGATATTGTCGTGATAAAAAAAAAGAGCCCGGAACATTGCTCCGGGCTCTTAATATCCTGTTTAAATGACTGACAAAAGAAATTACATTTTTACATCAAAGGTATAGCTGTCTTTGTTGTCATCGTTGGTAACCTTGATAGATTTAACTACAAGAAGGTAATGTTTGTCTCCGTTTTTAACTACAAAAAGATCGCCCGGATTGACTTTGTTAGATACATCTCTCTGGCCATCCGTGCTTTTTTGTGTGAAGTTTACGCCATTGGCAAAAAGGGCCACAATCTGCTCGTTATAGGTAACCTGATCAAATGAGAAAGACTCGGAAACACCATTTGTGCCTTTGACTATATATTTGACAACTGAACCATTCATGCCGGAAATTTGCTGCTTCCATGTCGGGTCATTCTGCAGATTGATAATACCTTCATCCCTGATTTCTGCCTTGGCAGTGTTAGGGTCAGAAGATACTGTTCCGGTACTCGTTCCAGTATCGAGGTCGAGACCTCCCTGGCCGGAAGGACCAGACTGATTAAGGAGAATGCCTTCAAGGACAGATACCGGGGTGCCTACGCCTACATTGATATTCCTTACTGAAGACTGGCCATACTCATCGATAAATTTGACTGTGTACTTGTATGTACCTGACTGAGCAGGAGCCCTAAATATCAGCTCCTTATTGAAGCTTTCCTGGTCAGCAGCCGGAATGTTGAGAGGATTGGTGCTAAATGGAGCCTGAAGACTTTCATAGAAAAGCCTGGAAACATCCGTTGCCGTAACATCGTTTATCAGCACTTCGATCTTGCTGAGTTTGCCACTTCCTTTTGCCACTTTAAATACAGCAGCAAATAGTCCGTTGGGTAAAACTGTTACCATCTGGTCTACAGATGGCTCGGCTATTACCGGAGGATTGCCGGTAGTTGTGATATTGATAGACTTGGTTGTGGTGTTGCCCTGATCATCGGCTACAACAAAGCTGTAAAGCTTAGTGCTGATGTCAGTGTGGGCAGTAATCTGGATGGTAAGGTCAAATGCTGTAGTATTGCCCCCGGAAAGTGCCAGAGGGTTACCACTTACACCACCAGCATAACTGACTCTGGCAAGGTCAACCTTTGTGCCGGCTTCCTGGATGGTGATGGATTTCATAGGGTTGTCACCCTTAGTGCCCGTAAGATTTACTTTAAATACCTGACCGATGCCTACAGTAGCGTCAGTGCTCACCAGGTCTGTACCTGCAGCCAGACTTATTGATGGGTTCTGTACTCCTGGGTCGATGGTGCCGTCTTCGCATGACTGGAATACCAGTGTAAAAAGCGTAAAGACAAAAAGGCTCTTAAAAATTGATTTCATGATTACTATTTTGTTTTATAAAATGACTGATTTCTCAATTTAAATGACGAGTAAAGGTTTTATTGGTCACCCATGGCCTGTGGCAATAACATTTTATTAAATATCCACGGCGTTTATCTTTCGTATGGTGCAAAATTGGACAATTTCAGGGTCCAGTCGTAGCTGTCAGTGACCAGTTCTGTTTTTTTGTCAGGAATGAGTTCAAAACGAATCAGAATATTTTTAACTCCTTCGAGCCCACCAAAATCTCCTCTGAACCAGGTAAACAAGGGGGTCACGCGGGCAGATTTCTTGGAAGCATCATACTTGGTATAACGACCCAGGTAAGCCTCCGCTGCAGAATCCAGTTGGGCTCTGACATTGTCAACATAGTAGGTTCTGACAGGTGGGCATGAAGCAGCACCGCAGTTGAGCCCAAAATGCAGTCTCCAGTCCACTTTTTCTACCCTCAGCATTTTTTCTGTCTTGTCAGGAAATAGCCTTGAAAAATAGCCCAGAAACAACTCATTTTGTGATCTTCTCAAAATACCGTGTTCGATGTCATTAAAACTAAAGAGCCTGCCACCTATGTTTATCTGCTTCTTTTTGAAAAACGCTGTCCGGTCTTTGTACAATTCAGGATTTTTGGTGAGGACCACCTGAATATAAGCATTGTAAATATTGATCCAGAATGCCAGTTTCTGGTCGTCTGTTGCCACTTGATTGGCCAGTTGATCCAGTTTGCAATATTCAAATGTTTTTTGGTACGTCTCTGTATTTTCCTTGTTTCGCAAGGCCCCTACAAATTCCTCGGCTGTTCTGATGTAATTGACTGGTACATTTCCACACATGGCTTCTTGTTTGACAAGGCCAAATGCTAAAAACATAGTTAAAAAGATTATCCGTATCATGCCTTATAAACTACTTATCTATCGTCTATGTTAACGACCTGGTACGTATTTGATATTTCCTTAACAAAAAAATCTCTCTTGCTGGCATCAGTAGAGATTTGTTTCTGTTCATGCAAACTATCAGTTTGAGGACAAAACGAGATAACTCCAGGGTGTAAATTCGATGGAGGCTCCTTCTTTGAGTTCGTAAGAATGTCCTGCAAAGACGTCGTTGTACATACCTCCGTAACCAGTGCCGATAAGTTTTGCTACCTGTGGTTTGGATGACATGTTGATCAGCACAACAGCTTTGTCGCCGTCTTTTTCGCGGATGAAGGCGTATATGTGGTTATCATTGCCGGTAGAAATTTTAACAAGAGGCCCTCCCCAGCTACCATTCCACAAGGCCTTGTTCCTGTGCTTCAAGTCAAAAAGAGTCTTGTAAAATCCGGCATATAAATAGTCTCCCCATGCTATGCTGTCTTTCTTAAAGAATTCCAGCTGCTTGTCCATTGCAGATTCCTGACCTGTATATACCAACGGCAGTCCGGGTATGGTGGCTGTCAAAACAGCAAAAGCCTTGTGTCCGTCGCCCATCCTTTCGAATTCAGTGCCGGCCCAGGAGTTTTCATCGTGGTTTGATGTAAACTGCATCTGGTAGCCTTTCTGGTATTGCTTTGCCTTTTTGGCCATGATGGTATCTATGCTCAGAGCATTTTTGATCTTTACGTGTTTTTCGCCTTCCTTGACATTGCCCTGCACCACATTGGCGGCCTTTTTGCGGTTTGCTCCCTGTGATGCAGCAATTTCATTCAGGTTATGGTGCATTTCCCACCCATAATCTGCTATAAAGGTACCATTGTTGACAATATCAGGCACTTCTCCTTCCGAAAGCATAAAAAGTGGCTTAATTTTGTAAAGGCTATCGGCACATTGGGCCCAGAAATCTACAGGTACACCATGTGCCACATCCATACGGTATCCGTCTATCCCTGTCTCATTGATCCAGAATTTAAGGGCATCAATCATACCAATCCTCATTTCCTTGTTATCAAAGTTGAGGTCGGCCACATCGGTCCATCCCCACGGCTTGCCCGTGTTGTAGTCTATAGGATCTGTAATGTTACCGTTTTTATCTTTGGTATACCAGTCAGGATGCTCTGTAATCCAGGGATTGTCCCACCCTGTATGGTTGGGTACCCAGTCAATGATGATGTACATACCTGCATCGTGTATGGCCTGGACCATATGTTTAAAATCTTCCAGCGTGCCATATTCGGGGTTGGTGTTGTAGTAATCAGCCACAGAATAAGGGCTGCCCAGCTCTCCTTTTCTGTTTTTTACACTGATGGGATTTACAGGCATAAACCATAGTAGGTCGATGCCCATTTCCTTGAGTCTGGGTATCTGGCTTTCGAATGCCTTGAAAGTATTGTCCTTAAGATAGTGCCTGAGGTTTACTTCATATATCACGGCATTTTTATGCCAGTCCGGTACCCGGGGTTTTTCTATAACTTGAGTGGCCGGCTCCTGAGGCTTTTGTCTGCACGAAACCATGATAAGCCCTGCGATGATGGTGATAACCGATATAAGGAAGGAGTATTTCATATGATTTGTATTAAATAAGAATGTATTACACTTTAATTACCAGCCCAGGACAATGGCAAATATAAGAGGTGCCACAATGGTGGCGTCGCTTTCGATAATGTATTTTGGAGTGTGGATGTCGAGCTTGCCCCACGTGATCTTTTCATTTGGAACCGCTCCTGAATACGAACCATAGCTTGTGGTACTGTCGCTGATCTGGCAGAAATAAGACCAAAAAGGTATGTCGTGCATTTCGAGGTCCTGATACAGCATGGGCACTACACAAATGGGAAAATCTCCGGCAATGCCTCCGCCTATCTGGAAAAACCCTATGCCCTTGCCTTCACTGTTTTTAACATACCAGTCTGCCAGCCACATCATGTATTCTATGCCACTCTTCATGGTCGAAGCTTTGAGTTTCCTTTTGATACAGTAGGAGGCAAATATATTGCCCATGGTGGAGTCTTCCCAGCCGGGGACCACAATAGGAATGTTTTTTTCGGCTGCAGCCAGCATCCATGAGTCCTTCGGATCTATTTCATAATACTGCTCAAGTACACCACTGAGCAGCATTTTATACATAAATTCGTGCGGAAAATATCTCTCGTCTTTGTTTTCTGCATCACTCCAGATGTCCCAAAGATGCTTTTGCAGTCTCCTGAATGCCTCCTCCTCGGGTATGCAGGTATCGGTAACTCTGTTGTAGTGGTTTTCCAGCAGCTCCCATTCATCCTGAGGGCTGAGATCACGATAATTGGGCACTCGTTTGTAATGAGAATGTGCCACAAGGTTCATGATGTCTTCTTCAAGATTGGCACCGGTACATGATATGATCTGCACTTTGTCCTGTCGTATCATCTCAGCCAGGGACTTGCCCAGTTCTGCTGTGCTCATGGCTCCTGCCAAGGTAATCATCATTTTGCCACCTTCGTTGAGGTGGGCGATATATCCATCTGCGGCATCGGTCAATGCTGCTGCATTGAAGTGCTTATAGTGGTGTTTTAGGAATTTGGTAATCTGCATTTTAAAAATTTGGTCGTTTACTTGTTATTTTCATAACCGAGAATCTGGAGCATTTGTTCGACTGTCTGTTCGTCCCTATAAAGCCTGTCCACGATATTGCCTTTTTCGTCGCGGTCTATGATAATCTGTTTTGGTGAAGGTATGAGACAATGTTTTATACCACCATAACCACTAATGGCATCTTGGTATGCCCCTGTGTGGAAAAAGCCAAGATACAGGGGTTCTTCCGTTTCCGAATCATATACCGGAAGATATATTTCCTGATTCAGGTCTTCAGAATTATAATAATCCGAATGGTCACAACTTATACCTCCAATGCTCACACGTGCATATTCATTGTCCCATTTATTGACCGGGAGGAGGATAAATTTTTCAAAAATGGACCAGGCATCCGGTATGGTATTCATAAGGCTGTTGTCGATCAGATACCAGAGTTCTGAATCATTTTGCTGCTTTTGTTCCAGTACAGAAAAGATGATGGCACCACTTTCGCCTACGGTATATTTCCCAAATTCGGTAAATATGTTTGGCTCGTCGATGCCTTCTTCCTGACATACTTCTTTGATATTGGCGACAAGTTCATTGATCATATACTTGTAATCGTACTCAAAGCCGAGGTTGTTTCTGATAGGCAGGCCCCCTCCCAGATTGATGGAATCGAGCGTAGGACAGATCTTCTTCATTTCTGCAAAAATCTTGAGGCCTTTTCTGAATTCTCCCCAGTAATACAGATTGTCCTTGATGCCGGAGTCAACAAAAAAATGAAGCATTTTTAACTTGACCCTTTTTTTCTTTGCCAGTTTGGATTTATAAAAATCGATAATCTCTGCACTTCGTATTCCCAGTCTTGACGTGTAATAAGCGGACTGTGGCTCTTCGTTTATTGCCATTCTTATACCAATGGTCAGGTCTTTTTTGGTGCGGTTATACAACCTGTCGAGTTCCGGTTTGCTATCCAGGACGGGGATCACATTTTCGTATCCGTCTTCTATCAGCCCTACAATTTTATCCAGGTAATCTTCAGTCTTATGGCCATTGTGAATCAAAATGGTTTTTTTGTTGATTTTACCTTTTTCGCTGAGTATCCTGATGATGTCTATGTCAAATGACGATGAGGTTTCCAGGTGTACATTGTGTTCCAGTGCTTCTTCAATCACATGAGAAAAGTGACAGCATTTGGTACAATAGCAATAGAAATATTCGCCTTTGTAATTATTGGCCTTCATGGCCTTGTTAAAAAGATTTTTTGCTTTCTTGATCTGGTCTCCTATTCTGGGCAGGTAAGTCAACCTGAATGGAGTGCCATATTTGTCTATCAGATACTTCAGCGAGATCCCGTGGAAAGTGAGGCTTTCCTGATTGAGGTCAAAGCCCTCCTGGGGAAAAAAATAGGTCTGGTTTATAAGCTGAAAATATGTGTTTTTCATTGCGGGAAACCGGGATTATGAATTTAAAAAAATTTGGAGACAAAGAAACAATTTTTGCAGGTATTTAAAGGCCAAATAGTTGCAAATTATTGGATGGTTGCCTTTTATTTTTCAGGGGACCAAAATTCTTCGGCAGGTGTGACATATCCGGCTCCAAGGCCAAACAAGGCATAGTCGTATCTGGCAGGATCAGCCGGATCGAGGGCCCGCAAGTTATAGGTAATTTCTGTTACGGCTTTCCAGTCTGCTTGTCGGCGGGTGAGAAGCCCCAACATTCTGGCATACCGCTCTACGTGTATGTCGAGTGGAATCATAAGTCCTGAAGCCGGTATATGCTTCCACAATCCAAAATCCACATTTCTGTCATCATCCCTCACCATCCAGCGGAGAAACATATTGATACGCTTGCAGGCCGATCCGCTGTGCGGGTCAGGTACGTGTTTTCGGGTGCGAGCAGGGGCGTGGACGCTGTCAAAAAATCTGTAATGAAACGAGTGAAGTGCAGTGCCGGCGTCATAATGCTGTGGATTTCCGGTATAAAATGCAGACTCGAGGCTTTGGTTTTCTTTGTAGTGCCGACCCAGAAAGTCGATAAAATACAATAAATCATCAGGCTGAAATGTCCGGTGTACAAAGGTAGTAAGACGTCTGAGGTCAGTTGAAGAATGGTGCAGAACAAACTGATACGGACTGTTGTCCATGAGCTCCATCAGCAACAGTGATTTGTTGATGATGGCCCGTCGGTTGCCCCATGAAAATATGGCCGTAAAAAATGCGGAAATTTCGATATCCTCTCTGACCGAAAAACGGTGAGGTACAGATATGGGATCGTTTTCTATAAACGCCTGTGCATTGACCCTGTCGGCAAGTTGGTCCAGTAACTGCTTTAACCTGACTGCTTCACGGGATCCGGAGATTAACACTGATGTGACGGTTTACCCCAAAAAATCAATGCTGACAATTAGCTCAGCGTCTGCTTAATCTCTATGATCTCAAAGCCTTCGATGATGTCGCCGGTCTTGATATCGTTGAAGTTTTTGATGGTAACACCGCATTCCAGACCTGACCTTACTTCCTTGGCATCATCCTTAAGACGCTTGAGTGATGAGATTTCGCCTACCGCACCTTCCCTTGTCGGGAATACAACTATACCGTCTCTGATAACTCTGATGTGGGTGTTTCGTGTGATTTTTCCTTCGGTCACAAAACATCCGGCAATGGTGCCAATCTTTGACATTTTAAAGATTTCTCTGACATCCAGCTGTGCCACGATTTTTTCCTCTCTAGTAGGTTCGAGCATACCTTCCATAGCGGATTTGACCTCCTCGATGGCTTCGTAGATGATAGAATAAGTCTTTATCTGAACACCTTCTCTCTCTGCCAGGTTTCTTGCTCCTGCCGAAGGCCTCACCTGGAAACCTATGATGATGGCATCTGATGCCGATGCCAGGAGTACGTCAGACTCGGCTATGGCACCTACTGCTTTATGGATGACATTTACCTGGATGGTTTCTACCGAGAGCTTGATGAGCGAGTCAGACAAGGCCTCCACTGAACCGTCAACGTCACCTTTTACAATAAGGTTGAGCTCTTTGAAAGTCCCCAAAGCTAGCCTTCTGCCTATTTCGTCCAGGCTGATACGCTTGCTGGCCCTGTTAGATTGTTCTCTTTCAATTTGTGCACGCTTTGCGGCAAGCTGACGGGCGTCCTGATCGGAATCCATCACCTTAAACTTCTCACCTGCCTGTGGTGCTCCACTGAGTCCCAGTACAAGGGTGGGGGTAGACGGTCCGGCTTTTTTTACTTTTTTGCCCTGCTCATTATACATTGCTTTTATTTTGCCGGAGTACGGCCCTGCTACGAGAGAGTCTCCTATTTCTACCGTACCATTCTGTACGAGGATCTTAGTTACGTAACCTTTTCCTTTGTCAAGCGATGCTTCGATGACCGTACCTAAGCCCGGGCGATCAGGATTTGCCTTAAGATCTAGAATTTCTGCTTCGAGGAGAATCCTTTCCAGTAGCTTGTCTACGTTGAGGCCTGTCTTGGCAGATATATCCTGTGACTGATAACTTCCACCCCAGTCCTCCACGAGCAGGTTCATACTGGCCAGCTCCTGCTTTATACGCTCGGGATCGGCTCCCGGCTTATCTATTTTATTGATGGCAAAAACCATGGGAACGCCTGCTGCCTGAGCATGGCTGATGGCTTCCTTGGTCTGAGGCATGATGTGATCGTCAGCAGCTACGATGATTACAGCCACATCCGTCACCTTGGCGCCTCTGGCCCTCATGGCTGTAAAGGCTTCGTGTCCGGGTGTATCGAGGAAGGTGATTTTTTTGTGGTCCGGTCCCACCTTTACTTCATAAGCTCCGATGTGCTGCGTGATACCTCCCGCTTCCCCACTGACTACATTGGCTGACCTGATGTAATCGAGGAGCGATGTTTTTCCGTGGTCCACGTGTCCCATGACGGTCACAATTGGTGCTCGCGGCTCAAGGTTTTCTTCGCTGTCCTCTTCTATCAAATCTTCGTCTATCTCTTCTTCTGCACTAATAAATTCTACCTCGTGGCCAAACTCGCCAGCTACAAGTTCTATAATTTCTGCATCGAGTCTTTGGTTAATAGACACAATGATACCCAGACTGAGACAGGTCGTGATGACTTGCGAAACGGGTACGTCGAGAAGTCCTGCCAGTTCGGAAACTGAAATAAACTCAGTAAGTTTGAGTTTGGTCTCGAGGCCTTCTGTTTCGAGCAATTCCTGCTTTTCACGTTTTACATCTCTGTTGTCCCGGCGGATTTTTTGCCTTTTGTTTTTGCCTCCCGCATTGAGGCGGGCCATTGTGGCCTTGATTTTTTCATCAATTTCCTTTTGCGAAACTTCCTTGACCTCTTCTTTTGCCTGCTTGCCACGTCCCTTGCCACCCTCGCCCTGTCCTTTTAGATCAGTAACGGCAGCGAGTTTTTTCCTTTTTCTCTTTTTCTTCTGTAAATCCGATGAAGATCCTACCTGCTGCGGAGTATCGCTTTTTGATGGTTGTCCTTTTGACTTATCTGTTGTTTTAGGCTTTGTCGAACTGTCAAGTTTACTGGTATCAATTTTACCCATAATCTTGAGGCCCTTGAGCTGCGGAGTTTCTACTCTGACAATCTCCTCTTCCTGCCTGGGTTGTGGCTGAGGAGCCTCAGCCTCCGGTGTTACCTCAGGCATTTTAGGTTGCTCTGGTATTTCCACAGGTTTTTCAGCAATTGGCTTTTCAGGTTCCTTTGGAGCCGGCTTTGGCTTGTCCAGATCTATTTTTCCGAGTACCTTGGGTTTTTGGATTTCCGACTGAGGCTTGAAAATTTCCTCTTTGGGTTGTTCCGGCTGGACAGGCTCCGGCTTGGGAGTTTCTGCCACCGGTTGGGCTGGTTTGTCGAGGTCAGAAATTTTGGGCATAGAAAAAACAGGAGCCTTGTGGCTTGCTTTGTCTTCCGCATGCGACCCCGGGCGGTTACCGATAACTATCTGGTCCGCTTTTTCTTTTTCAGCCATAGACGACCTGAATTCCTTGAGGAGCATATCGTGCATCTCCTCGGTGATCATCGATGTAGGCTTGTTTTCAATCACATGCCCTTTCGTTGCCAAAAAATCTACAATCGTCGCTACTCCGACGTTCAGTTCCTTTGCTACTTTGAATAATCTTTCTGACATCAGCAAATTTAACATTTATAATAACTCCTAGTCGTCATCAAACTCTGACGCCAGGACCTTCAACACATCGTCTACTGTTTCTTCCTCCAGGTCGGATCTGCGGATGAGCTCTCCTCTATCCAGGGCTAGCACACTCTTGGCTGTATCGCATCCTATATTTTTAAGGGCATCGATCACCCAGTCTTCTATCTCGTCTCTGAATTCGTCCAGGTCCACATCTTCGATTTCCTGTTCTTCGCTATCTCTGTACACATCTATCTCATAGTTGGTCAGCTTAGAGGCCAGCTTTATGTTGCTTCCTCCTTTGCCTATGGCCAAAGATACCTGATCGGGCTTAAGATAGACAGCTGCCCTGAGGTTCTGGTCATCCAGGGATATACTGGTGACTTTGGCCGGAGTAAGGGACCTCTGTATAAACAGCGAAGTATTGTTTGTATAATTGACGATATCTATGTTTTCGTTCCTGAGCTCCCTGACGATGCCATGTATACGGGAGCCTTTCATACCTACACATGCTCCTACAGGGTCTATCCTGTCGTCATAGGATTCTACGGCTACCTTGGCCCTTTCGCCGGGTATTCTCACTATTTTCTTTACTGAGATGATGCCGTCCTCGATTTCTGGCACTTCCTGTTCCAGCAGTTTTTCGAGAAAGCCGTTATCGGTTCGTGACAACATAACTACGGGTGTACCGTTACGCATTTCCACCCTTTTGATGATGCCTCTCACCATATCGCCCTTGCGGAAAAAGTCTCCCTTGATCATCTCGAGCCTGGGCAGGATTAGTTCGTTTTGAGTGGCGTCATCGAGTACCAGTACTTCTTTTTTGAGTACCTGGCTTACTTCTCCTACGACAAGGTCTCCCTCTCTGTCTTTATACCTCTTATAGACGTCGTCTTTTTCGAGGTCCATGATTCTGGAAATAAGGGTCTGTCTGGCTGCCATGATTGATCGCCGGCCAAAATCATCCAAAGTAAGTTGCTGATAACATTCCTCACCCACCTCATAAGCTACGTCTATAGACTTGGCTTCCGTATACGAAATCTGAGAAAGTTCGTCTGTCACTTCTCCGTCGGGCACGATATTCCTCACCCTCCACATTTCCAGGTCGCCATTCTGGGTATTTACTATCACGTCAAAATTATCATCAGTGCCATACTTTTTCTTTATAAGAGTCCTAAGTACGTCTTCCAGTACACGAACCATGGTAGGCCTGTCAATATTTTTACCTTCTTTAAATTCCGAAAAGGATTCTACTAAATTCATTTAATTAAAACTGATTTTAATCCTTGATTCAATAATATCTTCAAACTTTATTACTTCTGTTACTTTTACCTTTTTGTTCTTGTTGTTTTCCTTTACTACCTTTTCAAACTCCACACTGATCATTCCTTCATCGCTCACGCCTGTCAAAACGCCCTTTGCATGGCCTGATTCACCGTATCTGACATCAAGAACCCTGCCGATATTCTTGGGGTACTGACGCAACAGCTTCAAAGGATTGCCTATGCCGGCTGATGATACCTCCAGGGTATAATTATCACCGAAGGTTCCTGCCTTATCCAGGTGCGGTTCCATCCAGCGGCTAAGCTTCTGACACGTAGAAAATCCGACGCCCTCATCACTATCAAGGTAGATTTCTATCTTTTTCCCGCTGTGTTTTACTTCGACCAGATAGGTATCCTCAAAAGCCAGTTCTTTAAGGCCTTTTTCTACCAGGGATTCTAATTCAGCTTTTGGCATAAGAAAATACTAATAAAAAAGGGAACCCAATGTCCCCTTTCACATAACTCAAACGTGCGGCAAAGATAGTAAACTTTTCGGAAAAAGCCAACATCACAAACAAAAATCAGGCTTTATTGTGGCGATTCCAACTGAGGAGGCCCGGCTTTATCAGTTTTATTGAATATTTCCTACTTTTGCGGCACAGCAACACCTAGACTTATGCCCACGTCCCCAGCACTTAAAAGTGCAGATAACATAAGAATCCTGTCTGCAGCCATGGTAGAAAAAGCAGCTTCGGGGCACCCCGGAGGACCCATGGGAGGTGCAGATTTTATACAGGTTCTTTACTCCGAATTCCTGAGATTTGACCCTGACAACGGGGAGTGGCCTTTCAGAGACCGATTTTACCTCGATCCGGGACATATGTCGGCAATGCTGTATGCACAGCTGACACTTTGCGGGTTTATGAATGTGGACGACCTGAAAAGTTTTAGACAGTGGCAAAGCCCCACACCAGGCCATCCGGAACTGGATAAAAAACGGGGCATCGAAAATACATCAGGCCCCCTGGGGCTCGGCCATGCCTTCGGGGCGGGATCAGCTATAGCTGAAAGGTTTCTGGCTCAAAGATTTGGCGAATGGATGAGTCACTACACCTATATCTACATCTCAGACGGCGGTGTCCAGGAAGAAATTTCTCAGGGTGTAGGCAGGATAGCCGGTTATCTAGGACTAGGCAAAATAATAATGTTTTACGACGCAAACGAAATACAACTGTCGACAAAAACAAACGAGGTCACTTCAGAAGATACGGCCCGCAAATATGAAAGCTGGCACTGGCATGTCATCGAAATTGACGGCAATGATGAGGAGCAAATACGGGCAGCCATCCACACTTGTCAGAAGGTCACAGACAAACCCTCCCTGATTATTGGACGTACCCGCATGGGAAAAGGAGCAATCACCGCCGATGGACAGTCATACGAAGGACAGGTAGAAACACACGGAAAACCATTGGGCAAGACCAAGGCCTCTTTTCCGGAAACCATAAAAAATCTGGGAGGTAATCCGGAAGATCCCTTTGCCATCTTTGACGAAGTGTCCGATTACTATAAAAAAGTGCTTGATGCCAAAAGAAAAGACGTAGCTGATTTTAACCGAAAATATCAGGACTGGCAAAAGTCTTTTCCTGCCCTTTCTTCCAGCCTTAGTGATTTTTTGACAGGAGATATACCGGCACTTAACTGGAACAGTGTCGCACTGGGTCAGAACGATGCCACTCGAAATGCTTCAGGCAAAATCCTGGGCTTTCTGGCCGAAAATGTGCCTAATATGATTGTCATGTCTGCTGACCTGTCCAACAGTGATATGACTGATGGTTTTCTTAAAAAATCAAAACCCTTTGCCAGGGGTGATTTTTCAGGTGGCTTCCTTCATGCGGGTGTTTCAGAACTAACGATGGCGGCACTTTGTACAGGCATGGCATTGCATGGTGGCGTCATCCCCGTGTGTGCTACTTTTTTTGCCTTCTCAGATTATATGAAACCCGTCCTTAGAATAGCAGCATTGATGGAACAACCTGCAAAATTTATCTGGACACACGACGCTTTCAGGGTCGGCGAAGACGGACCCACACACCAACCTGTGGAGCAGGAGGCTCAACTCAGGCTTCTGGAAAAACTCCACAACCACTCTGGAAAACCTTCATTTCTGGCACTCAGACCAGCCGACAGTGCAGAAACGCTGCATGCCTGGAAACTAATTTTTTCAACATCAGATCGCCCTGCTGGCCTTATTTTGTCAAGGCAAAATGTCAAGGATTTGCTTCCTTTAGGTGAAAACAGACTATCAGAAGCTTCACACCTGGTCAAAGGTGCCTACATCGCCTACGCCAAAAGTGAAGATGCCGATATTTTGTTTCTGGGCAATGGCTCCGAAGTATCTACCCTCGTTGATGCAGCGATAAGCCTCGAAGAGCAGTCACATTACCGGGTCAGGGTTGTATCGGTACCTTCAGAGGGGCTGTTCCGTCAGCAGTCTCAACAGTATCAGAGATCGGTCATTCCTGATGGTGTACCTGTCCTGGCACTTACCGCCGGCTTGCCGGTGACGCTGGAAGGTTTTGTCAGGGACAACGGCAGGGTTTTTGGCCTCAGCCATTTCGGTTACTCAGCTCCCTACACGGTTCTGGACGAAAAATTCGGGTTTACCAGCCAAAACGTGGTTAAACTTGCCCTAGAACTAATAGAAGAGAATACCTGACGATATTCTCACGTTTTTTAAAGAGCATTCACATAAGTATCAGGCCTTGAAACCGGCTTTTACACTTATTTCGAGCATCCTGTCAATACATTTCCTTCCTTCCTTGATGATTCGATCATCCAGAATAATCTCAGGCATCTCGTATTTGAGGCTGATATACAACTTCTCCATGGTGTTACGCTTCATGTGCGGACAGTCATTGCAGGCACAGTTGTTGTTTGGTGGGGCCGGTATAAAGGTCTTGTGCGGTGAAGCGAGCTGCATCTGATGCAGGATACCCGATTCTGTAGCGACAATAAAGGTGTCCGCTGCATCGCTTTGAGTGTATTTGAGCAGCTGGGTAGTCGAACCTATAAAATCGGCCTTTTCCAGAATGGCAGCCTCACATTCGGGGTGGGCTATAAACTTAGCTTCAGGATGTCTGAGCATCAGTTTTGTGATCTTTTCATTGGAAAAAATTTCATGGACCATACAGGCACCGTTCCACAAAACCATGTCCCTGCCCGTCTTTTTTATAAGGTAAGCTCCCAGGTTTTTATCAGGAGCAAAGATGATTTTTTTGTCATTGGGTATGCTGTTGATGATCGCTTCAGCATTGGATGAAGTGCAGCATATGTCAGTCAGTGTCTTCAGTTCAGCCGTACAGTTGATGTAACTTACAACCACATGGTCCGGATGTCTTTCTTTAAACTTCCGGAACAATCCGGCGGGACAACTGTCGGCGAGCGAACATCCTGCTTTGAGATCCGGCAGAATCACTTTTTTGGAAGGATTGAGCATCTTAGCAGTTTCAGCCATAAAGTGTACACCTGCAAAAAGTATAATGTCAGCCTCTGTGCTCTCAGCCTTCTGTGACAATCCCAGGCTGTCGCCAATATAATCAGCCACATCTTGTATTTCTGATTCCTGGTAGTAATGAGCAAGAATTATGGCATTTTTTTCCTTTTTAAGCCTGGTTATTTCTTCTACAAGATCCAGCGTCGGGTCAACCTCTATGTCTAGGTATCCTGTTTTCTTAAGGTTTCTGGTTGCTGCTTCCAATGTTGTCGTCATGATGATATATTTAGGTGTGGTATCTGTTTATTCTTCTGATTCCATGGTTGTTTCCGGCCAAGACAGGGCGATAAAAATCGCATAATGATCGGAAAATCTGCTTTTAATTCTGCTGTACTCGGTTACAATCAGAGATGGGTCCGCAAAAATATAATCTATTCGTAATAACGGAATTTTGCCAGCATAGGTTGTCCCGATTCCATTGCCCATTTCCCTGAAAGCATCCTTGCCCAGATTACTGATGACTTTATACGTGTATGACTGCGGAGGATCGTTGAGGTCACCCGCCAGAATCATCTTGTGTCTGCATTTTGAGGCGTGTTCGGCTATTTTTTCGGCCTGGGTACTGCGGGTCAGATGCCTGTTTCGGAACTTTCTTAATATGGCTTTAATATCGTACCAGGCTTGTTTTTGGTCTATTTCGGTTTGGTTTGCCAGTTTTTCGGCATCTCTGGTGATCTGATTGGACTGCAGATGTATGCTATAGATCCTCACTGTGTCCTCGCCCGTATCTACATCTGCCCACAGACAGGAATTGGTAACTGTTCCAAAATCAATTTCTCCTTTATCAATAAAAGGAAACCTGGATACAATCACGGCCCCTTTGTTTTTATAATGCAGATGTCTTCCTGAAAATGTCTTTTTAATAATATTATATGAAAAATCACCTACCTCCTGAAAGCAGAAAATATCGGTTTCTGACTGTTTTTTCAGAAATGCTGAAAATTCCTTTTGCTTATCATCCTTGTTTTTCATCTTTCTGTCCATACCATAAGCTGCGTTGCTGATATTGTATGTAGCCATGCGGATAGACGTATCTGAAGGCTCCTTACCCGGTCCGTTAAATGCAATAAAACCCTTGAGCGAACTTAAGCCAAAGAGGATACACAACACTGATGGTAAAGTATTGATGGGCTTTCGCAGCATCCACAGAGCTATAAACCCCAGATTGAGCATAAGCAGGATGGGATAAAACAAGCCGAAAAAAGAAATCGTCCATGTAAGCTGCGGATCTACTCTGGGGGCTGCATATGCCAGCAAGGTAGCGGCTATCACCCCTATGTTAAAAAACATGATGATTTTGTCAATAAATCTCACGTATCAACTTTTACTTGCCTTGTATAATATCTCCTTTTCCTCTTCCGAAAGGCTGTCATAGCCGTTCTTCTTGATCTTTTCCAGTATTTCGTCTACCTGGCGGGTTAGGTCCTTCTGTTTTGAAAGTGATCGCATCCTTTCGGAAGGCAGATTTTCGGCTTTATGTGCCACCCTGAGGCTTGGTTTCCTTTGGTGTGTTTCTCGTTTTTTTTCCCGATAAAATAAGCTGCCCATATCTGTCCCATTTCGTAGTAAATACACAAAAATGATGCCCAGCATTGTTCCCCCCAGATGGGCTATGTGGCCTCCTGAATTTCCCGACCTCGCCGATGTACCTATCAGATCTAGAAAAAGAATGACAAGTCCTATGTACTTGATACGCACCTCCCCAAGCAACAACAGGTGCATCCTGTATTCCGGAGCAGTCATAACGGCAGCAAATACTACCGCCAGCACTGCAGCCGATGCACCTATGGCCTGGTTGCCTACATAAGGAAGCAAGGCGGCCGATAACATAAAAAGCAAACCTCCGGCTATTCCACCGTATAAATATATGGGCAAAACCCTGCGGTCACCCAACAAGTCTCCGGTGATATTTCCAAACCAATACAACAGAATCATATTCCATGCAATATGCCAGATATCTGCGTGGACAAACATATATGTAATTATCGTCCATGGTCTTGTGATAAATGTAGAAAGGTCGGCAGGTAGGGCTAGCCAGGGAAGGATGTTGCTGAAATAAGACTGCGGAAAGAATGCCTCTGTCAAAGCTGTGATTACAAAGATCCCGACATTAATCAGGATGAGCTTCATAACCATGTTGCCATAGCTGAAAGTATTTTTGACATCGCTGGCTACTGAGCTAAACATGGCAGTGTTAGTTATTTTATGTTATCTCAAATTGTGCATACCCCAGTAGCGGACCAATATAAATCCCATGACAGCTCCTCCCACATGTGCAAAATGCCCGATGCCGGGTTCGCTGTTTGAGACTCCGCTGTACAGGCCCAGACCCAGTAGGATGAGGGCCAGATATTTGGCCTTGATAGGTATGGGAGGAAAAAGTAACATCATTTCTACATTAGGATACATGGTGGCAAATGCGGCGAGTACACCAAACACTGCCCCTGATGCTCCCAGTACTATGCCCTTGGTCACAAAGAGTTGTAAAGCCGAAGCTACCACACCGGATGTGAGGTATAGCACCAGAAATCTTTTATGTCCCAGCCCGGCCTCTACCCAAGGTCCCAGTAAAAAAAGGCCAAACATATTAAAGAGAAGGTGTTTTTCATCCCCGTGCA
>JAKQGD010000664.1 GCA_029573365.1 Bacteroidota bacterium
CCGACGCTGCGGCTACAGCCCACATGAGATAGATAAATCGCGGCTGTCCGGCATGTTTTGGTTTTTGTCCGCTGCCGGGTGTGGCCAGGATGCGGTGCTCCAGTTCCTCAAAATAACCTTGGGGTACCGGGGGCAGGGTACTTTCATGAGACTGGATGGCGGCAACTGACATAACATCCTCTTCCAGGCGGCTGAAATATCCTGCAGGCACCGGCCCTATCGTGCCGCCATTCTTGGGCAGTGAAGCCAGAAGCGGGGATATTTGTTCCAGTTCGTGCTGCAGATCGTATGTGTCTTCGTGTTTCATGCTCTTTCTTTGATGTATTCTTCTATTTTTTTAACAGCGTGGTGGTACGAAGCCTTGAGGGCCCCTACCGTGGTGTCGGTTATCTCGGCAATCTGCTGGTATGGCATCTCATCGTAGTACCTCATATGGAACACCATTCGTTGTTTGTCTGGCAGTGTATCCAGGGCCCGTGCCAGGAGGTCGAGCATCATATCAGCCGATGGGCTGTCATGGTGATCAGTGGCGGCGGCCATAGCCAGAGCCTGAGCAGGTGCGGCGGTGCGGCTGCCTGCCTTGAGAAAATTCAGCGTCTCATTGCTGGCAATCCTGTACATCCACGTGTATAGAGACGACTGCTCCTGGAAGCCTGCTATGTGCCTGATGACCTTGAGAAATGTATTCTGGAGGATGTCATCGGCATCGTCATGGTCATGGACCATCCTCCTTATGTGCCAGTATAGCTTTTCCTTGTACTTGCCCACCAACATCCTGTAGCCGTCATTGCGTGTGGCGTCGGTTGATATGAGGGTGAGTATTTCTTTGTCGTCCGGAAAAGACATCTGTACTTAATTGTAATGATATTGACTAAAAACGTCAATTGAGGTTTAATTGGTGCAAGTGTTTTCCGATTATTTTTAATTGCTTTAGCCAAAATTTTGACTTACAGTCGGTTTTTTGCCTCATTAAATTGGGCTCAATCAATTCGCCAGTAGCGGCTCGAGTGCCCTTTAGTGGTAACCTTCTACATTTGAACGTAGGTTATATATATTTGACCAGGTTGTTAAACTCCTTTAATTTCGTGCTTAGTTTTTTTCTTTGTTATCTTTGTGCTTTCAAACTGACAGCCACAAATGTTTCGATTTTTGACCATCCTGAGTATTGCTGTCCTGGCCTTGTCATGCAAGCGTGAAAACAAGGACTATGGCAAGCAGACTGATGACCCGACAATTTACCATCAATCTTTCAAGGCTTTGACAGATGTCATCGTGCATGATATTTTTTCGCCGCCCGTAGCTTCGAGGATATATACCTATTCGGCTATAGCCGGCTATGAAGCAGCCCGATGGAAGGATTCCTCTCTTCCATCCTTTTCGGAGTCAGTTAAACATCTCAAGCCGGTACCTGCTCCTGATACATCGCTCGAATATTCGTACGAGATGGCGGGTACCCTGGCTATGCTCAAAGTGGGGCGAGCCTTGATATTTTCTGAAGACAGTATCACTAAAAAGATAACTGCTGCTGAGGAATTTTACCGTAAGTCAGGCATGCCTGAAGAAATTTACAACAGGACGGTCACCTGGTCAGATTCTGTGGCGGCACACATCATCAGGTGGTCAGGCAAGGACAACTATAAACAGACAAGGTCCTTTCCAAAATACAGCATCCTCAATGACGCAGCTACCTGGAAACCCACTCCTCCCGGGTACATGGACGGTATAGAGCCTTCATGGAACAAGATCAGGACCATGTATATGGATTCGTCAGCACAGTTTAAGCCGGCTCCTCCTACAAAGTATGACATGACCAAGGGCAGCCCTTATTACAACGAAACAATGGAGGTATACAACGCCGTCAAAAACGCCACACCAGAGATGATCGAAATAGCCAATTTTTGGGACTGCAACCCTTTTAAACTCAATGTCACCGGTCATGTCATGCACGCTACCAAGAAAATATCTCCGGGTGGTCACTGGATAAACATTACTGCTCTGGCCTGCAAGCAGGCAAAACTAGATTTTCTCCAGTCTTCCAGAGCGTATGCTACGGTGTCTTCAGGTCTTTTTGATGCCTTCATCAGTTGCTGGGACGAAAAGTACCGCAGCGTTGCAACAAGGCCCGAGACAGTTATCAATGAAAAAATAGACCCTGAATGGTTGCCCATATTGCAGACACCTCCGTTTCCGGAATACACTTCAGGGCACAGCGTTGCTTCCGGTGCGGCATCGGTGATTCTCACCAACCTGCTGGGTGACAATTTTGCTTTTACCGACGATACAGAGGTGGAATTCGGTCTTGATACCAGAAATTTTACATCCTTTAGTCAGGCGGCCGATGAAGCTGCAATTTCCAGATTATATGGCGGCATCCATTTTATGCCGGCCATCAAAAACGGAGTTGAGCAAGGCAGAGCCATAGGCAATCTTGTCTCCGAAAAATGCGGCATTATTAAGAAATAAGTAATTACCATCCGCTCTTGCGGAAAAGTCCATACATCGGCAAACCGGTATAGTAGAATGCATATAACACATCCAGCCATGGAAGGTGGAACACTAGATCACGGGCACTCAGCACGGACATAGGTCTGCCAAGCAACGATACCATCATCAGCCACCTTGCGGCAACCATGCACAACGCAAAACCCACAGAATACCATCCTGCAATCAACCCAAAAACCAGAACCAAATAAAAGCCTACATGGCAAAGAGGCAAAACAGAAAGCATAAGTTTATGTTTGAGGCTGTATCGTACAGATGTGGAGATGTGTCTCGTTTTTTGGTCGAGGAATTCTCGGAGAGTTTGTTTGGCGTCAGAAAACACAAAGGACCGGGTGTCAAGGCATATGCCCACCCGGCTTAGGACGGCAGCCTCTTGTACAAACAAGTCGTCATCGCCCGATGTAACATTTATGTGGGATGCAAAGCCTACGGTTTTATCAAAAAGCTGCCTGGAATACAGGAGATTTCTGCCTACTCCCATGTAAGAAATACCTGAGGCTGCCGCCGAAAAGTACGTCATGGCCGATGTGACGGTTTCGTACCGGGCAAAGTCATTAAGCCAACCATGGGTTTTGTTCATCGGGCCATAGCCCAGCACCAGACTGTCTTCTCCTTTCTGGCTGATTTCTGAAGCCATAAGGTGGATCCACTGATCCGATGCCGGCATACAGTCTGCGTCTGTCAGAAGCAGGTATGGGTAATTGGCGGCACGTATACCATCACTGAGGGCTTGTTTTTTGCCGGGTCGGTCTTTTTTTGCGTGTAGCAGGTGAAGTTTTGAATCTTTTAATGCTGACAGCAGGCGTGGGCCTTCGTCGGTGCTGAAATCATCGACTGCAATAACTTCAAAAATGGGATAGTCTTGCTTTAAAATTTGGGCTATAAGCCTTGCCACGGCTTCTCCGGCATTTTTATAGCAAACTACCACACTAATAGGTGGAAGCAGGGCAGGAGTCGAGGACTTTATTTCAGGTGCAGGCACACCACGCCTAAACCATATCCAGTAGAGGACATTGACAGCGAGCAATACGGCAATAAATATGTGGGCTGTCTCAAAAACCATTTTTCAATCTGATTTTAGCGGTCAATAGCCTGCCGCCTGTCCGTCTTTGCGGCTCTCGCTGGCCCCGAGATAGACCTTGTTTTTTTCGTCCCACATGATGGCCTGGTAGCCACCGTAGCCACCTACATTGTATCCTATCTTGTGGCCCTTGAGGACCAGCTTCCTGATCTGCTCGTAGTCTATGCCTGATTCCAGATAAAGATCGCCGCCGTCGGTCATCTTTTCGCCGGTGGGTTCAGAACTGCCTTCATGTTGTATCCTGGGTGCATCACCGGCCTCCTGCAGGCCCATACCAAAATCTATCAGATTGATGACAACCTGGGCATGACCCTGAGGCTGCATGGCTCCGCCCATGACACCAAAGCTGACCCAGGGCTTACCATCCCTGGTGATAAAGCACGGTATGATGGTGTGAAAAGGACGTTTTCCGGGTTCGTAACTGTTGGCGTGGCCTGGTTCCAGATTAAACATTTCTCCCCTGTCCTGCAGAACAAATCCCAGGCCGGTAGGAGTCATGCCTGAGCCCATGCCCCTGTAATTGCTCTGGATGAGCGAAATCATATTGCCATCTTTGTCGGCTACCGTAAGGTAGACTGTTTCGGGTGTTTTGAGTATGCCCGGGTCATAGGCTTTGGCGGCCCGGGAGGGATTGATGAGCTTATTTCGTTCTGCGGCATATTCCTTGGAAAGCAGGGAGTGCACAGGGACATTGGCAAATTCCATGTCGGCATAATATTTTGCCCTGTCTTCAAAGGCCAGTTTTTTGGCTTCCGTAAAAACATGGATATACTCCGAGGATCCAAATCCCATTTTGGCTACATCGTGCAGTTCGAGGATATTAAGCATTTGAAGGGCAGCTATGCCCTGACCATTGGGCGGAAGCTCCCAGACATCGTATCCTCTGTAATTTACGGAAACAGGTTCTACCCATGTGCCCGTATGTGAGGCAAGGTCCTCATACGAAAGGAAGCCCCCTTGTTTTTTCATGTATTCGCCGATGGTGCGTGCGATATCTCCCTTATAGAAAGCATCACGGCCACCAGCTGCTAACTTCCTGTAAGTAGCGGCAAGGGCAGGATTTTTGAAAATTTCTCCCTTGGCCGGTGTTTTACCTCCGGGCATATACACATCTGCAAATCCCTCGTATTTTGACAGGTTTCTGGCTCCGGCGGCCAGGTAGAATGCTATGAGTTCGGTCACAGGAAATCCTTCCTCAGCATAGCCTATCGCAGGTTCCAGGAGGGTGGAAAAAGGCAGCTTTCCGAATTTTTTGTGCAGCATGTCCCATCCGTCTACTGCTCCGGGTACGGATACCGGCAGGGGCCCGTATGGCGGGATCCTTGTGATGTTACGGGCGGCAAATTCCGCAGCCGTGAGGCTTTTGGGCGACCGTCCGCTGGCATTGAGTCCATGCAGTTTTTGTGTGCCGGCATCCCACACGATGGCATAAAGGTCTCCCCCAATACCGCATCCTGTGGGTTCCATCAACCCAAGACAGGCATTGGC
>JAKQGD010000352.1 GCA_029573365.1 Bacteroidota bacterium
ACCGGCTTTGGTGAAAAAAATCCTCACACCACCCTAAAAATAAGCAAAGAGAAGAGGGTTGGCAAGATCCTCATAGACATATACCGCAACCATCAGTCGCAAACTTGTATAGCCCCGCTGAGTACCCGGGCCAAAACCGGATGTTCGGTCAGCATGCCCATTTTGTTTTCTCATCTAGAAACGCTCGAATCGTCTGACCAGTACACCATCTCCAATGCCCTGCCCTACTTGGAGACACATAAACCTTGGCAGGACTACTACAAATGCCGCACTTCGCTCCACGACGTAAAACAAACCGTCCCTAAAGCAGCTGCACAGGTACCGGAATCATTGACTGAATATAGTCGGAAGAGGGATTTTGACAACACACCGGAGCCCGCACCAACAGCAGGACAGGACACAGGGACCCGTAGATTTGTCATCCAGCTGCACGACGCTACCAATCTGCACTATGACCTCAGGCTCGAAGAAAATGGGGTCTTGCTTTCGTGGGCCATACCAAAAAACATCCCTTTGGAGCCGGGCCTCAAAAAGCTGGCCATACGCACAGAGGACCATCCCGTAAAGTACCTCATTTTTGAAGGCAAAATTCCAGCCGGAGAGTATGGAGGGGGCACTATGTGGATATTTGACAGCGGCACATACGACATCATTAAAAAAGACAAGGACAGTTATCGTTTTTTACTCCACGGCAAAGTCCTCAAGGGCGAATACCTTATTTTTCACACCAGAGAGGACCAGTGGCTGCTTGAAAGAACCAGTGCAGGCATGGTCACCTTGCCCTCTGCACCTTCCCACATGCTGGCGGAAGAAAACACCACCGTGCCTGGCAACAGAGACCACTTCTTCGAACTCAAATGGGATGGCATCAGGGTCTTTGTCATAAAATCAGGCAAAGAGGTCAGAATACTCAGCAGGTCAGGCAGGGATATAACGGCCACTTTTGAAGATATAGCGGCAGTTTGCAGGGACATCGATGCGGAATACACCGTCCTCGACGGAGAGCTTGTATCCCTTGACGACAAAGGTGTACCTGTATTTGCCAACATAATCAGCAGAATGCACAGCAAGTCGGGCAAGGGAGGCTTTCCGGCTGTGCTTTATCTTTTTGACCTTATCCACCTAGATGGCAACGACTGTACTTACATGTACATAGAAAAAAGACGGGAATGGCTCACCGCCATAATCAAAACCTCTGACAAGCTGCGTATCTCAGAAGCCTTTGAAGACGGAAGCACCCTTTTTGAAGCTGCAAAATCACTGGGTCTGGAAGGTATAATGGCCAAAAGAAAGGGGTCGCCCTACATCCAGGGCAAAAGAAACATGAGTTGGATAAAAATCAAGGTGCGTACAATGATTGATGCCATCATCCTGGGATACACCAAGGGAAAAGGCGATAGAAGTGACCTGTTCGGGGCTCTTCACGTCGGTAAGTTTTCACCTGAAGGCAAGTTAGTCTACCTTGGCAAGGTAGGAACAGGGTTTGACGAAGCCGGGATGAAAAGCATCCTGGCAGTACTCAAAGATAAAAAAACGTGCTCCAAGCCTGTCCCTGATGCCATAGAAGAGGAACACCTGACCACCTGGATTGCCGGTGGCCCGGAATGTGAGGTACAATACGCCTCACTGACACCCAACGGTACCCTTCGCGAACCTGTTTTTTGCAGACTCAAGGATCCTGAAGAGTAAATGGCAATATTATTGATTACACATAAATTAAAAAAAATTCAGCATGCGTTCGATTTGGAAAGGTCACATCAGGTTTTCTCTTGTTACCATACCGGTACAGATTTTTAACGGGCTTGAAGCCGAAGGGGATCTCTCCTTTAAACAACTCCATGACAAAGACAATGGCAAGATAATGTATAAAAAGATATGTTCGTCTTGTCAGGAAGAAATTCCTTTTGGCAACATAGTCAAAGGCTATGAATATGAACCCGAAAAGTATGTCGTTTTTCAGAAAAATGAACTGGACAACATAAAACTTAAAAGCACCAGGGTCATAGACATAGAAGCGTTTGTCGACCTGACGGAAGTGCATCCAAGCAGGTACGAAGCCCTGTATTTTATCGGACCCAATGGCGACATCGCCAATCCGGTGTATAACCTGCTGAAAAACGCCCTGCTCAAATCAGGCAAGGCAGGTGTAGGCAGGATCGTCCTTCGGGAGAGAGAAGACGTGGTCTTGCTGGTACCCGAAAAAGACGGCATCATCATGTACAAGCTGAGATATCCCTATGAAGTACGAAATGTCGGTGACATACCAGATGTCAAGGCTACCCCTGTGGACGAAGCACAGCTGGGGCTGGCCATAACTCTGATAGATTCGATGAAGAAGTCTTTTGCAGAGGTGACATTTGTAGACCATTACAGGGATGCCGTGATGAATATGGTACAGGAAAAAGTCAGCGGCAAACAGGTTATTACTGTAGAGGGCAAGGAGGAATCCGCACCTGTAGTAGACATCATGGCGGCTCTAAAAAAGAGCATAGAAGATGCCAAATTAAAGCAGGGAGCCTGAGACCATCATGTTTTCAGTACTTTCGTGGAATATAAGACAGGGTGGCGGCAGCCGCATTGCAGCCATCATAAGAAAGATATCCGAGACCAGGCCGGAAGTATGCATACTGTCAGAGTACCGCAACAATGAATCAGGTCACACCATAAGGGCTTCGCTGCTGAGAGCAGGTTACCGGTATCAGTTTGTAACGGGCAGTGCATCCGATGACAACAGTGTCCTTATCGCCTCCCTCCTGCCCTGCGATTCCGAACAGCATCCCGGGAGTGACCCTGAGTTT
>JAKQGD010000357.1 GCA_029573365.1 Bacteroidota bacterium
CCATACAATACGTATATGTACGAAGGCCTGCCTCCGGGCCCCATATGTATGCCTTCACTGGCCAGTCTCGAGGCCGTCATAAATGCAGAAAATCATAACTACCTGTTTTTTTGTGCCAAACCTGACAACAGCGGTCAGCACGCCTTTGCCTCAGACTACGCCGGACACCAGAAAAACGCTCAGGCTTTCGCCCAATGGCTAGATAAACTGAACATCAAATAAATAAAAATGCCACCTCCCTGATAGAAAAATGGCATTCGGTTTTTTATAAAATGGGGATTTTATCAGTCCTTTTCAGGAGTAGGTGTACGATCCAGCACTTCCTTGTACAGGATGGCATTAGGATACTCCTTTTTAAATTCGTACCTCAAAATATCAAAAGTGGTCACGAGGCCCACAAGGTATTCACCATTGACTACAGGTAGGGCATGAAATCTGTTGTCAAGAAACAACTCTGCCGCTGTACCTATTTTATCTTCCGGCTCCAGCTTTATTAATTTCTTGCTCATAATCTCCTTGACGGCTATATTGGAATAATCTTCGTGCCTGACATTTTTTCTCCACATGTCGTAGGTGGTGACCAAACCGACAAGTTTCCCTTCATCCACTATCGGAATGTGGTGAATCTTTTTTGTTTTGAAAATCTCACTTACATGTGCCAAAGTGCTTTCAGGACCCAGAGTCACCAGATCTTTCATCATGATTGACTCCACTTTTTCGTTCATCATATTCTGTTAAATTATGGATGGTTGATTAATTGTTGGCTGCAAGATAAGAAGTCTCCTGCATTTAATACAATGATTGCCGTCAATTTAATTGATGCTTTATATCAGTCAAAGCTTTTTTTTCAGGTCCATGAGTTCATCCCTCAGTTGTGCGGCCGTGATAAAATCAAGCTCTTTGGCTGCCTTTTTCATGCGGTTTTCTGTTTCGGATATAAGTTTTCTGAGTTGCTCGGTGTTCATGTAGCTTACAACAGGATCGGCGGCCAGGCCTGATTTTTCATCGGGCTCGATATAAGGCACCGGCTTTTTACCACGAATATCAAGGATGGATTTTTGTGCCAGAATATCCTCTTTGGACTTAAAGATTGTTGCCGGTGTGATGTTGTTTTCTATGTTGTAGGCTATCTGCAGAGAACGGCGGCGATTGGTTTCGTCTATGGTCATCCGCATACTATCAGTGATTTTGTCGGCATAAAAAATGACCAGGCCGTTGCTGTTTCTGGCTGCCCTACCAGCGGTCTGAGTGAGAGATCTGGTATTGCGTAAAAATCCCTCCTTGTCTGCATCTAGCACGGCTACAAGCGACACCTCCGGCAAGTCGAGGCCTTCTCTGAGGAGATTTACACCCACCAAGACATCAAACCCTCCCAGCCTCAGGTCACGTATTATCTCCACCCTATCCATTGTATCTACTTCACTGTGTATATACCTGACTTTGATACCCAGTTTGATGAGGTATTTAGTGAGCTCTTCAGCCATTCTTTTGGTGAGGGTGGTCACCAGCACACGTTCATTGTTGTCGATTCTCTTCTGGATTTCTTCCAGCAGGTCATCAATCTGATTGATGCTCGGCCTCACCTCAATGGGCGGGTCCAGAAGACCTGTAGGCCTGACGATTTGTTCTACGACCAGGCCTTCAGTCATTTCGAGCTCATAATCGCCCGGAGTGGCACTGACAAAGATGACCTGGTTTATGATGCCTTCAAATTCTTCAAAACTCAGGGGCCTGTTGTCCATAGCTGATGGCAGCCTGAATCCATAATTGACCAGATTTAGTTTTCTGGCACGGTCTCCCCCCCACATACCCCTAACCTGAGGTATAGTCTGGTGGCTTTCATCTATGATCATCAGATAATCGTCAGGAAAATAATCCAGCAGGCAAAAAGGCCTGGTACCCTGCAGCCTGCCGTCAAAAAACCGCGAATAATTCTCTATACCGTTGCAGTATCCCAGTTCTCTGATCATCTCGAGGTCAAAGGTCACCCTCTCCCGGATTCTCTGAGCCTCAAGATAGCGGCCTTCGGCTTCAAAAAACTTTTCGTGGTTGGTAAGCTCATCCTCTATTTGTCGTATCACCTGATTGAGACGGTCTTTGGGTGCCACATACAGGTTGGCCGGGAAGATGGCTGCATGTTCCAGGGCCATGATTTTTTTCCCGCTTTCTACCTCCAGCTGCTCTATGTTTTCTATCTCGTCTCCAAAAAAAACGATGCGGTAACCATAGTCCACGTAAGGCAGATTTATATCGACCGTATCGCCCCGCACACGGAAGGTCCCCCTCCTGAAATCGGTCTCGGTGCGACTGTAAAGACTTTGGACCAGAGAATACAGGAAACTATTGCGGCTAATAACTTGTCCTTTTTGCAGCCTTATGATCCCTGTTTTGTAATCTTCGGGATTGCCCATACCATAGATGCAGGACACGGAAGAAACGATGATGACATCTCGTCTGCCTGACAACAGCGAAGAAGTAGCCCGAAGTCGGAGCTTGTCTATCTCTTCATTGATCTGCAGATCCTTTTCAATATAAGTGTCAGAATGTGTAAGATAAGCTTCCGGCTGGTAATAGTCGTAATAGGAGACAAAATACTCCACCGCATTGTCAGGAAAAAACTCACACAACTCTGCATAAAGCTGTGCCGTCAGAGTCTTGTTGTGTGTAAGTACCAAAGTAGGCTTTCCCATCCTTGCAATCACATTGGCCATGGTAAAAGTCTTGCCCGACCCGGTGACCCCTAGTAAAACCTGAAACTTTTCTCCGTTAACCACACCCTGGGAGAGCTGCTCTATCGCCTTGGGTTGGTCACCCGTGGGGCTGTAATGTGACGTGATTTGAAAAGCCATGGACATTAAAAGTTATACCCGCTTAAAGGTGTTATCCGGGACCAATAAAAACTATGACAAACCTGTTTCCAATGCAGGAAATGTGTGCACGAATGTAGGAACAGAAATCAGGGCTCATCTGTTTTCGGCTATAGCCGAATAATCATTTCTGCGATGTTGCTTTTGTATTTAAATCAGAATGTAATCTACAAAATAATATTGTTTAAAAAATATTATTTCAAAAGATTTAACTATATTAAATAATTTTAAAATTTAATTTTACAGTTATTGAAAGTTAAAAATTTATAATATTTTTGCACTACCTAAGTTTTATAAACCAACCCAACTGCAGCCAAATGGTCATCACTAAATTTAACACCCTTGAAGTCAACTCTCATCCAGAGCCGGGAATTGATACGTACAAAACTGAGGTGCTACATGATTACTGGATTTGTCTGATAAGCAGGGAAGCCAGTCTGCTGGCACGAAAGGAAGTACTCAATGGCAGGGCTAAATTCGGCATTCTCGGGGACGGCAAGGAGCTGCCCCAGGTAGCTATGGCGAGGGCCTTTAAAAAGGGAGACTGGCGTTCGGGGTATTACAGGGACCAGACCTTTATGTTTGCCCGTGGGCTAAGTACCCTAGAGGATTATTTCTTCCAGCTGTATGCGGATACTAAAAACGATCCTTTTTCGGCTGGAAGGCAGATGAACAGCCACTATGCCACCAGGACAACTGATGCAGACGGGGAGTGGCTGGACCACACCAGTCTGTATAATGTCAGTGCAGATGTTTCCTGTACAGCAGGTCAGATGGCACGCAGTCTGGGACTGGCTATGGCATCGAAACTTTACAGAGAGCTCGATATACCTACGCACAGAAAATTTTCAGATCAGGGAAACGAGGTCAGTTTTGTGACCATAGGTGACGCATCCACCTCAGAAGGTGTCTTCTGGGAGACCATCAATGCCGCTGCTGTAATGAGGGTTCCCCTGCTAGTCGCAGTATGGGATGACGGCTATGGCATCAGTGTACCAGTAGAAATGCAAACCGCCAAAGGCTCCATATCAAAAGTGCTCGAAGGTTTTCTACCGGACGGTAATGGCAACGGTTTGATGATATATACTGTTGATGGCTGGGATTATCCCGAGTTGTGTGCCGTTTTCGAAAAAGTATCCATGAAAGTCAGAGACAACCATATGCCTGCCCTGATTCATGTCAAAGGCCTTACCCAGCCACAAGGACACTCTACTAGCGGGTCCCACGAAAGGTATAAATCTCCCGAAAGACTGCAGTGGGAAAAAGAAAATGACTGCATAAAACGTATGGGTGAATGGATCGTCAGGACGGGCATTGCAGAAAATGCTGAACTTGAAGATTTACAAGCACGAGCCATAGAATACGTAAAAAAGGCAAAAGACCATGCGTGGAACACCTACAGTGGCAATGTAAAGGCTTATAAAAAAAACCTGCAGGATATTTATGCGGAAATCCCCGAAACTGCCAAGACCGAGGCCATCAAAACTCTGGAGACTGACCTTAGGGGTGCTGTCAATCCCGTATTTTCTGAAATAGTGGCAAATGCCAGAAAATTACGAATTCAGCTGCTG
>JAKQGD010000371.1 GCA_029573365.1 Bacteroidota bacterium
TGGACTATAGTCAGAAACTCACCTGCCCATGACCTTATTTTTTCAGAGGTGGTTTCGCGGTACCATCTTTCCACCAGGTTTGTGATACCTTCACCGGCGACATCGTAGATATATTCATTGGCTACGATGCCTTGTTTTACATCATAATGCTTGTCACTGCCATAAAGCAAGGCATTCAGTGCTTTTTCGGGTATTTCTCTGATGGGGGTGCTAAATGTAAATTTAAATTCCTGGGACATGGCCTTGAGTTGCCTGAAGGTGCTGTTGTCTCTCACCGGGCCGAATGGTTTTATGGCTTCTTCGTTTATACTTTTGGTATTGTCGGGCAATATCTTGGACAGGTCAGCTTTATGTTTTTCGCCCAGACCGTTGCAGGCGGGACAGGCACCATAGGGACTGTTAAACGAAAAGTTATTGGGCGATAGGTCGTCATACGAAATACCTGAAGCAGGATCCATCAACGTTTTGGAATACGGCCTGATGGAATTGTTGTCTGTGTCCAGGACCATAATGACGTCGTTGCCCAGCCTTATGCCCATCTGTATCGATGCTGCTAGCCTGTCAGTTCGCACTGATTCTACACTAAGCCTATCGACAACAATTTCGATGTCGTGAACTTTGTACCTGTCAAGCTGCAACCCGGGCACCAGCTCGAGGATCTCACCGTCTACACGTACCTTGGTAAATCCTTTTTTGCGGGTCTGCTCGAAAAGTTCTCTGTAATGACCTTTTCTGGCTCTTACCACAGGTGCGAGGACCGCTATCTTCCTGCCGGCAAAATTCTGTACTACATGATCTATAATCTGCTCTTCGGTATATTTGACCATACGTTCACCGGTGACATACGAGTATGCTTCGCCGACGCGGGCGTACAGCAACCTGAGGAAATCATAGATTTCTGTCGTCGTACCTACGGTGGATCTGGGATTCCAGGCAGTGGTTTTTTGTTCTATGGAAATGACAGGGCTGAGACCGTCTATCTTTTCCACTTCGGGGCGGTCCATGGATCCTATAAACTGTCTGGCATAAGCCGAAAACGTCTCCATATACCTTCGCTGTCCTTCGGCATAGAGCGTATCAAATGCCAGTGATGACTTGCCACTGCCGCTGAGTCCTGTGATGACCACCATCCTGTTCCTGGGAATCTTTACGCTGACATTTCTCAGATTGTTTTCGGCAGCTCCGATGATCTCGATGTAATCTTCTGCAGGCTGGGTGACAGCATCCGTATTATTTACCTCTTTTGTCATGGTTTCCAGGTTTCGAAATACTTATTTATCAACATTGACAGGGTGTCTGCGGATTTTTCTACCACCGCAATGACCTGTTCCACAGTGGTTTCTGTCAGCACAGACCTCGGAAAGCAGACATTGGATACAATCGAAAAAGCCGTAACCTTCATACCCTCGTGTTTTGCTGTGATCACTTCGGGGATGGTAGACATGCCTACCAGGTCCGCCCCCAGGATGTGTGCCATGCGGTATTCGGCCGGAGTCTCCAGGCTCGGCCCCTGCAGGCCCAGATAAATGGCTTGTCGCAGACTTATGTTTAGGGCGGAAGCGATTTGGACAATATGGCTGATACTGTCTGCATCATAAGCCGTCATCATGTCCGGAAATCTTGGCCCCAGGCGGTCGTCATTTGGGCCTCTGAGCGGATGGTCGGGCATAAGGTTTATATGGTCTGTAATGATGGCAAGGTCTCCTTCGCGGTAATGAGGATTTACTCCGCCCGCAGCATTGGTCACAATCAGATGGTCTGCTCCCAGGGCGTGCATCACCCTTACGGGCAATGTCAGTTCGCTGGCCTTATAACCTTCGTAGTAGTGAAACCTGCCGGACATCATGACCACAGGTATGCCTGATTTTTTACCTATGATAAGCTGCCCAGAGTGACTTTGTACCGTAGATAACGGAAAATGGGGGATGTCGGCATACGGTATACTTACTGCCTCCTCCAGGCTGCCGGCATAGCTGCCCAGCCCGGTGCCGAGGATTACGCCTTTTTGGGGCTTAACACTGACCACAGACCTGATGTGGTCCGCACTCTCTCTGACTTTTTCGTAAAGGCCCTTTTCCATTCGCGGTAAGCGTCCAAAAAACCTCAAAGATATGGATTATACTCCAATACCTTCATTTTAAAAATGCCGGAGTGTATGCCGTAAAACAGATTTTCTTGTCTGCGATTCCTTTTTTGGCTGCAGCCCAAAAATGACGTCTTATGAGCTGATGATCTTTTTCTTCATGGTCTCAAACTCTTCATCCGTAAGCAAACCGGCGGCTTTTAGATCGGCAAGCTCTTTGAGTTTGGATACGGCATCATTGGCGTCTCCGGCTTTTTCTGCAGTTTCCTGCTTTTTGCGGAGTTCTTCAGCCACTTCCTTGCCTTTCTCAAATTTTTCATTGTAAAATTTCTTAAGCCTTTCAGGATCAAAATCCAGAAAAGTGCCACCTGTTTCGAAGTGCTTTTTAAATACCTCACCCAGTGCATAGGTGGAGGCTCCTGACAGTATCGCCATGGTCACACCTCCCAGTACCGAGCCCACACCCGGTATAAACTTGACCGCACGGGCACCCAGCCTCGCCAGTCCTGAGCCTGTCAGAGCAGTGATGACAGCCTTGCCTTCTGTCTGCTTGAAATCCACTTCATAAAGTTTGCAAAGCTGACGTATCATGTCCAGCTGTATGGCACCGACAGCAAAAAAGTCGGCTATGGGTACAGGTATAAATCCGGCTCCCATGGACCAGATCATATGATTTTTGATAACACTGTCGGCACTCTGGCCTCTGTTTGATTTATTGTATTCAGACATGGTGGTATGATGATTGAAAAATATTTGCCATTTTCAGATACAAAACAATGAGTCATCAGTCTAAAGTTTCAGCACATATGCCATTTATCGATGTATGGCCCAAAATACCTGACAAACCCATATCTTTGTACCAAAATCTTAAAACGCAGCATGCAGCGTATCATTCTGACCTTTATGGTCTTTTTGTCTTTTGTATTTGTTTCTGTCAGCCAGCGGAGTGTGACCACCATCTCGGGACAGAAGATAAACCTCATGCCTGACGGCAAATGGGAGTATGAGCCTATGGTCATCGAAGGTGATTCTATTGATGTCATGGTTACAGGATTCCTCACTGAGGCCGATACGGTCAGAGCCGATTCTGTCGTCGAGAACAAAATCAAAAGCGGTATCACCTCACTGGAACACGCCGCTAAACTGCAGGAAGTAGAAGCTTTTTTAACCCTCGACCAACTGGAACGTGAAATCGCCTCACAAAAGGTGACCTTGTCACAGGCCCGTGATATGAAAAATGAAACGGATATCAAATCTGTCAAAGCCGTCATCAAAGACCTCGAAGTCAAGGCAAAAACTGCACGACACATTTACAAGTACAAGGCCGGCCTGATAGACAAGTGCCGAAAATTGGACAAACTTAAGCCTGAACAATTGACCAGTCAGATGGTCTCTCTCAGCAATGAACTGGGTGTGGATGTGTCACCCTACATGGGTCTTCCATCCGCCATTCCCGGGGAAGAGCCTGCCATCGTAAAAACGAAAGTCAACGGCAAGTGCCTCATTGTCAAGGATGAAACGAATGATAAGCAACGATATCTGGAGTCTGCTGAAACCGTGTTTTTTACTTTTACTCCTGCCAATATCAAGACATACTTCAAGGATAAAGACCTGATCACCGCCACAGTTTTTTTTACGCGGATGGGCAAAAATCTGTTTCTCAACCTGAAATTACGGATGATTTCCAATGATGCTTCTAAAAATTATGGTTTTATCCCTGTAGAATCTATGCTCCGGATAGACTTCATCTCAGGCCGCAATGTTATCCTCAATGCCTATGAGGAAAGCTATAGCATCGTCGAAAAATATTCCGGCAACGTCATATACCAGGTAAAATACCCTGTCAATGGCGAGGAGGCCGACCTGATGCAAAAGGTACCAGTCGATGCACTGGGTATCATGTGGTCATCGGGTTTTGAAAGGTACGATATCTACGAGGTCGATGCCCTTATTAACCACCTCGGTTGTTTTAAATAAAAAAAACGGTTGCCATGCTGGGACTTAAACTGGCCACAGACCCTCGATGGGTAAATATAGCCGAAAAGTCGATAGACGAGATCCTCACCGACCACGCATACTGCGAACAAAAAGCCGCATCCACCTGTATTTCGCTCATCATCCAGTTTCCTGACAGGAAGGAACTGGTAGAGGAGATTACTCCCATCGTTGCGGAGGAATGGGGGCACTTCCGCAAGGTGCTCAAGGAACTCAAATCAAGGGGTTATGACTTCGGACGCAACAGGACTGACAACTACGTCACCGAGTTGATGAAATTCCAGCGTAAGGGC
>JAKQGD010000373.1 GCA_029573365.1 Bacteroidota bacterium
CAGGGCATATCGCGTGTAGCTGCCCCAAACGGATCGCTTCCCGTACCGCAGAAACTGTGCCAGTAGGCAGTGGCAAATCTAAAATATTCGGACATCTTTTTGCCTGCCACCACCTTGTCAGCGTCATAATATTTAAAAGAAAGAGGATCCTTCGATCGCGGACCTTCATATCTTATTTTGCCTATGCCTTTGAAATATTCTTCTTTGCCTTTGAGAATCATGGTTCTGAATATTTTAATCTGTCTGTCAATATGTTTTTCCAGCGTGCGTACAACTGTTGAGTTTCGCTGTTAGTATTGGGTTCATAACGTCGACACAGGACCAGATCAGTGTGCAGGGTATCTAGGTCGCCTACAAATCCTGCCCCAAAGGCACTGCCCTTTGCAGCACCTATAGCCCCTGTGGTTTCGTAAACGTCGATCGTCACATCGGCTGCATCTGCCAGTGTTTGTGTGAATACGGCCGACTGGAATAGGTTATCATTTCCCGTGCGAAGTAGCCGGGTATTTATGCCCATTTTTTGCATGCCTTGCATTCCATAAACAAAGGCAAAGGCGATTCCCTCGAGCGAAGCCCTCAGCAGGTGTTTCTTATCGTGCCTGGTGAAATCGAGACCTGAGAAGCTGCTTCCTGTCAATCGGTTCTGTAGCATACGTTCGGCTCCATTGCCGAAAGGCAGAACCACCAGACCCTCTGATTTGGTGCCGGCTGCTATGTTTTCGAGCGATGAATATGGCAGTCCCTCAAAGAGATTATTCCTGACCCAATTGTAGAGGATGCCTGTACCGTTGATGCAAAGCAAAGTCCCGTAGGAGGGATGTTGCGGCGTATGATTTACATGGGCGAAGGTATTAACACCCGAGTCAGCTACAAATCGGATGTCGTCGCTGACAGCATAAACTACTCCCGAAGTGCCCCCTGTGGCTGCCGCCTGGCCGCTGTGCAGGACTCCCAAAGCAAATGCATTGTTGGGCTGGTCCCCGGCACGGTACGAAATGGGCGTACCCTTCTTAATGCCCGTGAGATTTTCAAAATCAGTATTGGTACAACAGAGGATGCCAAAACTGCTGTCAGGCCGGGGCATAAGATCCTCGCTGATGCCGAGAGCTGTCATCATTTCCTGAGATACATTGCCCATTTTGAAGTCAAAAAAAATGCCTTCGGACAAGCCTGTAAAGGTGGTTGTGTATTCGCCGCTCATGCGGAATGATATGTAGTCGCCCGGCAGCATGATTTTGTGTATGCGGTCGAAAACGGCACTTTCATGGGTTTTTACCCAATAAAGTTTTGATGCAGTGAAATTTGAAGGATGGTTCAGCAGCCTTTCGCCATAAATACGAGGTCCTAGTTTTTCTGCCAGTTCGTCGCCTGATACAACTGCCCTGCTGTCGCACCAGATAATAGAAGATCTGAGGGGCTGGCCGTCTTTGTCGACGATTACCAATCCATGCATCTGGTAAGAAATGCCTATTGAAACGATGTCTGTTGCCCCGGTGCCCGATTCTGACAAGGCCAGTCTGATGCCATGTATGACGTAGGTCCACCAGTCATCGGGGTGCTGCTCGGCCCATCCTGCAAAAGGGCTGGAAATTTTCATCTCCTGTTGGGGATACCTCACGACAAAGGGCTTTTTACCTCCCGAAAGGTCGGTTACGGCCACCTTGACCGATGAACTTCCAATATCCAATCCCAATGCTACCATAGTGCCTAAGTTTGGTTTGCACCGGGGGTTTAGACTCACCGGTACACTAAGCGTTAAAAGTAGGTAATTAGACCCAAAGTGAAGCCAACCGTATGTTTGTTTTGTAGATTTTTTTTGGAAGATGTGGTAGGAACAAGGAATCAGAACTTCAGAATAAATTGCGTCAGGTTTTCGTCGTGGTCCAGATTCAATTTTTTGCGAAGCCTGTATCTGTTGGTTTCGACGCTTCTTAAAGAGATATTCATCAGCGATGCTATTTCCTTACTGGTAAGGTTCATTCGGAGGTATGTACATAGTTTGTAATCCGTGGGGCTGAGGTCAGCAAATCTTTTATTGAGTCTCTTATAAAAATCTGCGTGCACCTGGTCGAAACTTTTTATGAAGTTTTCCCAATCTTCATCTATTTCTTCGTTGTTATCTACCATGCGAATCACATTTCTGAGTTCTTTTTTGATATCGGCCTGGTCCAGCACTTTGTGTTCGATATAAGAAAGTTCCTCACGAATTTTCTGAATAAGATCGTTTTTATTGACAAGATGGTAGGTGTAAGAAGTAAGTTCATTATTTTTTGATTTTATTTCAGCTTCCAGTTTTTCGTTTTTAAGTTTGTTTATTTCAAGCTGGGATAATTCAGCCTGCTGCCTGTACATCATTTCTTTCATTTCGATTTCGGTGTGGATTTTGTCTTTGTCGGCTCTGTGCTTCAGGTCTTGTTTTTTGAGGAGGTAAATCATAAAGACCACCAGGCAGAAAGTATATAACAGATAAGCAGGACCGGATTTGTACCATGGTGACAGGATGTGGAACTTACATGTTACCTCATTGCTGATCTTTCCAAAGCCGTTTCGTGCCTGTACTGTCAGATTATATTGGCCGGATGCCAGGTTGTTGTACGTTATAACAGGATTTTCGGTCCAGTCGGACCATGATTCACTAACACCCGATAGTTTGTACCTGTAAGTCACATGGTCAAAGGCGGTATTGTCACATGTGGCAAACCTGAAAACCAGGTTTTTATCACGTGGACCAAATTCAAAGTTTTCGTCGGCAGCCGCATGACATGAAACTGCATAAAATACTGTTGAATCAGGAGTGCTTTTTATACTTATAGAGGCAAGGGAAATTTTAAAAGTAGAAGAGTCAGCCAGGTACATTGCAGGGTTGAAATGGATAAATCCTTTTTCGGTGGGCAAAAGTACATTTTCAGGGTCAATGACATACACCTTCTGAAACCCTTCGACCAGCAAGTCGTTGAAATAATTGACCAGGTATTTTTTATAGGACTTTTCAAATCCGGAGCTTGGTATGAGCAGGCCTGTTTCACTGTGGGTGCTGTACCAAAGGTTACCATAGGTATCTTCCATTAAAAATTTGAGTCCTTCAGCCAAGTTAATGAAACCATTGAGCAATGTCAAAGGAGCAATACTGTCTTTGTCAGGAATAATTTTAAAAAAAGATGTATCATTGTGCACAACTATTTCCCTGTGGATGAGGTAAAGGTTGTTGGTGAGAAATGACAATGGTCCTTTGTTAAACTTTTCAGCTCTGTATTGGCCGTCATCATCTGACTCTATGCTGTATAGTCCG
>JAKQGD010000376.1 GCA_029573365.1 Bacteroidota bacterium
TGGACGTTTTACTGAAAGTATAAATAAATTCCTTGCCGGCTTCGTCCCTTACTGTAAGCTTCACATCGGGTTCGTTGACCATTTCGTAGTTGTCGTTAAACAACTGAGCGTCAAAAAGCACCTGGTCATTGTCCCTGTAGAGGCTCTTAGAACTGGAAGCTCTGAATTTTCTTTTGTCTGATTTGACTGTGGTCAATAAGATCGTCTTGCCCACAAGCTCATTGACCAGGTCGTAATTCTGGTGCTGAAGATGGTCAAACATCCGCCATTTCCAGAGGCCCTCACCACAGAAAACCGCTGTCTTGGTGTTGTTAAATTCGGCGAAAGCCGCCAGAGGATAATTGGTTTTTACCTTTTTTATCTGCTGATGCATCAGGGTTGAGGCAATGCCTTGTGCCTTGTATTCCCCGAAAGGGGCAAGTAGCGGAGGGAAGGTTTTTATAGCGTTACGCAATCCTTCGCTGGTGGTAAAAAGGGTGAATCCTGAATTAAATTCTGCCTGAATTTCCTCGGTATTGCGGCTGTTACCTGTAATTCTGATTACATTTTGCACTTCGTTAAACCTGGCCAAATTTGTCTGCATACCTACGATAAATAGCCTGGATATGTTTTTTTGATCCAGCTGGCTGATGACTCCTCTGATGTCCGATTTGTCTGATGGCAGGTTGTGAAAGATGACGAGGTTGTATGCTCCCGGCGATACTTTGAGATCGTCAGCGTAGGCAAGGTCTACTTCATAGTTTTTATTGGTGGTAATGATGCCCCTTAATGCCGATAGGTCCGGATGAGGTGCATTGGCCAGAATAAGTATCTTCTGGCGTGCGTCGAGGATTTCGACAAAAAACTCCCTGACATTGTTGTTGGTATTTGACTCACCTCCTGCCGGTGTCAGCCTGAGCCGGTATCTGACCACTCCCGCATTTACTGCATCTATGATAAGTGTTTTGGTCGTAAAAAAGTCAGTAGAATTGATGTTTATGTTCTCTTCAGCTACCTTTTTGACCTGGTTGCCTGACACCATTTCCAGGGTAAGGCGTGTAGTCGCACCGGCACAGTTGAAGGCGGAAACATCCACCTGTACCGGAAACTTATCTCCAAGATAGGCCAGTTTGTTGTAGAGCACATTCTGGAAATACAGGTCTTTTTTGCGGGTCGTGTCTCCTAAAGCCACAGTATATAGCGGTGCCACAAAGCCTGCGTTTTAGTACAACGGATTGCTGCCTTCGTTGTAGATGCCATCGGTACACATCACTACTGCACCAAGATTCTGGTCGGCATAATTGTCACTGATATAAGTAAATAATTTACTCATGTCGGTGCTTCTGTCGGAGATCGTGTCACTTACTTCCGGATACACCTTCGAGCCAAAAGCTACCTGACGGACATCATATTTTTCAGACAATTTTTCGCTCAAGTTGTTGAGTGCTTTACGCAAAGCTGCCTGTCGATCGGATGACAAAGAAGTTTTGACAGATTCTGAGATGTCGGATGCTATAACAATGACAGGATTTTTAATCTCCTCTTTTACCGTTTTTATGAAGGGAGCCAAAAGCAGGAGACTGATAAGAGCTGCTGCCAAAGCCCTAAGTATGGCCATGCCACGCTTTAGCCACGCACTGTGGTCGGCAAATTTTTTCTCCCTGTAATACATGGCCAATGCATAGGCGACGCCTGCCAGAAGACAAAAGCCGAGGTACCACCATGGATAAGAAAAACTTATTGAACCAATCATGCGTTGTAGAGATTAATTTGCAAAGATTAAAAAAAAGGACATATTGTCTGAATACCCAGATGAGATTATGATTTTTTTAAATGTTTATAATTCATGCAGAAATTTTTTCGTTGTAAAATAAAAGCGGCTAGATGAATAGATTGTTCATTTTTGTTTTTATCATTTTGTCGGCGGTGTCTGTAAAAGCATCTTACATCCTGATTCCCATGGATCACGACAAACAGTCCAATCACCTGAAAGCATATGGTATTACCTATTGGGTGATCAATCAGGGTATCGAAACTTATTGGTTGCTTAATTACAGAGGAGGCTCTTTTGCCTT
>JAKQGD010000379.1 GCA_029573365.1 Bacteroidota bacterium
ACATAATCCTGAAAGGCCTTGGCAATGCGGCTCACCATGGCCACACCAATGGCAGCAAGAATAAGCAAGCCCGTGCCGGCAATGTATGCCTGCCGGTCGTAGTCATGGGGCCTGTACGCATATTTGTCTATAATTTTACCAAAAATATAGGGGTCGAGCAGGGAAAATACCTGATTGATGGCAGCCAGTCCCAATGCCAGAAAAACAAGGTTTTTGTAGTTTTTTAGGTATTGGTACAGAAGCTTCATGGTGGTATCGACTATTAGAGAATAAATGATTATAATCCATTCTTAACCGCAGGTGTAAGTAAATGGTTTAATCGTTACAGCTCCTCAAAATATCCTGTCTTGGTATTCTTCCTTACATTGTCCCATCTAAAGCACCTTCCATTCATGGCCACATATACACCATGCGGCAATGTCTGTACAAATGCCAGAGCGGCACCCAGATTAAAAAATCCGTCAGATGAGGTGCCGAAAGCATAGGGTACCATGGCACCTGTCAGGACTATGGTTTTTTTTATGTTGTGAGAGGCGATGGCTTCGGCAGTTTTTACGATGGTATCAGTACCGTGGGTCAGCACCACCTTGTCAAATTCGCACTTTTTACACGAATAAATGATGATTTCTCTGTCGGCATCCGTCATTTGCAGACTGTCCAGCATCATGAGGGTTTTTATATCGACATCGAGGGTACTGCGTCCCCGTTCGAACATCTGATGCAGGTGGGTATCCTTGAAGTAAAGCTCACCCGTGATGTAATTGTATTCCTTGTCAAAGGTACCTCCGGTGACATATATCTGGATCTTGGAGTTTGGCATGGTTAGGTTTTATCTTTTTTGTGGTTTTAGAGGATCTGTCACATAGGGATGTTGCCATGTTTCCTTTCGGGAAGGATTACCTTTTTGTTTTCAAGCATCGAGAAGGCTCTGATGAGTTTTCTGCGTGTGTCTCTCGGTTCTATCACTTCATCGATAAACCCACGTACTGCAGCCCTGTATGGATTGGCAAATTTTTCCTGATACTCTTTTTCCTTTTCCAGGAGTTTGGCGGTAGGGTCGGCGGCAGCCGAAATTTCACTTTTAAATATAATTTCACTGGCTCCGCGGGCACCCATAACGGCTATTTCGGCTGTGGGCCAGGCATAATTCATGTCTGCTCCTATGTGTTTTGAATTCATCACATCGTACGCTCCCCCATAGGCCTTGCGGGTGATGAGGGTGACCCGAGGTACAGTGGCATCGCTAAAGGCATACAGTAGCTTGGCCCCATTGGTTATGATGGCATTCCATTCCTGGTCCGTGCCTGGCAGAAATCCGGGTACATCCACGAGCACAAGCAACGGTATGTTGAAACTGTCACAGAATCTCACAAAACGGGCCCCTTTTTTACTGCTATCCACATCCAGTACGCCTGCCAGGGCATAAGGTTGATTGGCC